>NZ_LUNH01000002.1:0-13188 GCF_001628525.1 Aeromicrobium sp. REDSEA-S38_B2
GGCCAGAACCGCAGCAGCACCCGCAAGGACTCCGTCATCACCATCGCGTCGTGGGTGCTCTCGGTGGTCATCGCCGGTGGCTTCCTGATCGTCCCCTTCGCCGTCTTCTTCTTCGGAGCTGGTTCCTGATGAGTGACACCTACACCCCGACCGGGGCAGCCGAGCAGTTCATCGAGCACGGCGAGGACATCCACGACACGAAGGCGCCCTCGGGTCCCATCGAGCGTCGCTGGGAGCAGCGTCAGTTCGACGCCAAGCTGGTCAACGCGGCCAACCGTCGCAAGATCAAGATCATCGTCGTCGGCACCGGCCTGGCGGGCGCGTCCGCCGCGGCCACCCTCGGCGAGGCCGGCTACCACGTGACGAGCTTCTGCTACCAGGACAGCCCGCGTCGGGCGCACTCGATCGCGGCGCAGGGCGGCATCAACGCGGCCAAGAACTACCGCAACGACGGCGACTCGGTGTACCGGCTCTTCTACGACACGGTCAAGGGCGGCGACTTCCGCTCGCGCGAGTCCAACTCCTACCGCCTCGCGCAGGTCTCGGTGAACATCATCGACCAGTGCGTCGCGCAGGGCGTCCCGTTCGCCCGCGAGTACGGGGGCCTGCTCGACAACCGCTCCTTCGGCGGCGTGCAGGTCTCCCGCACGTTCTACGCGCGCGGCCAGACCGGACAGCAGCTGCTCATCGGCGCCTACCAGGCGCTCGAGCGCCAGGTCGCCGCCGGCACCGTCGAGGTGCACACCCGCCACGAGATGCTCGACCTGGTCATGGTCGACGGCAAGGCGCGCGGCGTCATCGTCCGCGACATGGTCACCGGCGAGATCGAGTCGCACACGGCCGACGCGGTCGTGCTCGCGAGCGGCGGCTACGGCAACGTCTACTTCCTCTCCACCAACGCCATGGGCTGCAACGTCACGGCCACCTGGCGCGCGCACCGTCGCGGCGCCTACTTCGGCAACCCCTGCTACACGCAGATCCACCCGACCTGCATCCCCGTCTCCGGCGACTACCAGTCGAAGCTGACGCTGATGAGCGAGTCGCTGCGCAACGACGGCCGCATCTGGGTGCCGAAGAAGGCCGGCGACGACCGCCACCCGCGTGACATCCCCGAGGACGAGCGCGACTACTACCTCGAGCGCATCTACCCCGCGTTCGGCAACCTGGTGCCCCGCGACATCGCCTCGCGCGCCGCGAAGTACCAGTGCGACGACGGCAAGGGCGTCGGCCCCGGCGGCCTGGGCGTCTACCTCGACTTCGCCGACGCGATCGAGCGCATGGGTCGCCCGGCGGTCGAGGCGAAGTACGGCAACCTCTTCGACATGTACGCCCGGATCACCGGTGAGGACCCGTACACCGAGCCGATGCGCATCTACCCGGCCGTGCACTACGTCATGGGTGGCCTCTGGGTCGACTACGACCTGCAGAGCAACCTCGAGGGCCTCTTCGTCACGGGCGAGGCGAACTTCTCCGACCAGGGCGCGAACCGCCTCGGCGCCTCGGCGCTGATGCAGGGCCTCGCCGACGGCTACTTCGTGCTGCCGACGACGATCGCCAACTACCTGGCCGCGGGTCCGTTCGAGCCGGTCGCCGAGGACCACCCGGCGGTCCTCGAGGCCCGTCAGGCCGTCGAGGAGCGCATCCAGAAGCTGCTGGCCGTCGACGGCAACCGCACGGTCGACAGCTACCACAAGGAGCTCGGCCACATCATGTGGGAGTACTGCGGCATGGAGCGGACCGAGGAGGGCCTGACGAAGGCCATCGGCCTGATCCGCGAGCTGCGCGACGACTTCTGGAAGAACGTGAAGGTCACCGGTGAGGCCGAGGAGCTGAACCAGACCCTGGAGCGGGCGGGCCGCGTCGTCGACTTCTTCGAGCTGGGCGAGCTGATGTGCATCGACGCGCTCAACCGCGAGGAGTCGTGCGGCGGTCACTTCCGCGCCGAGAGCCAGACCGAGGACGGCGAGGCGCTGCGCCACGACGACCGCTTCGCCTACGTGGCGGCGTGGGAGTTCGGCGGCGAGAAGCCGATCCTGCACAAGGAGCCGCTCGAGTACGAGTACGTCGAGATGAAGGCCCGGTCGTACAAGTGAACAGGAGCTGCAAGTGAAGATCACCGTCAACGTCTGGCGCCAGAAGAACGCCGACGCGAAGGGCGAGATGGTCGGGTACCACCTCGACGACGTCTCCGAGGACATGTCGTTCCTGGAGATGCTCGACGTGCTCAACGAGCAGCTCACGCTCGCCGGCGAGGAGCCGGTCGCGTTCGACCACGACTGCCGTGAGGGCATCTGCGGGTCGTGCGGCGTCGTCATCAACGGCATCGCGCACGGCCCCGAGGTCACGACGACCTGCCAGCTGCACATGCGCTCGTTCAAGGACGGCGACGTCATCGACATCGAGCCGTGGCGCGCGGGCGCGTTCCCGATCGTCAAGGACCTCGTCGTCGACCGCGGCGCGTTCGACCGCATCATCCAGTCCGGCGGCTACATCAGCGTCAACACCGGCTCGGCCCCGGAGGCCAACAACCTCCCGGTGCCGAAGGAGGACGCCGACCACGCGTTCGCGGCGGCGACCTGCATCGGCTGCGGTGCCTGCGTCGCGGCGTGCCCGAACGGCTCGGCGATGCTGTTCACGGCCGCCAAGGTGACCCACCTGGGCCTGCTGCCGCAGGGTCAGCCGGAGCGTGAGTCGCGCGTGGCCAGCATGGTCGCGCAGCACGACGCGGAGGGCTTCGGCTCCTGCACCAACATCGGCGAGTGCACGGCGGCCTGCCCCAAGGGCATCCCGCTCGACGTCATCTCGCGGCTCAACCGCGACCTGCTCGGGGCGCTGGCCGCCGGCCAGGCCTGACGCACCGTCCCTCGACCGCCCGTCACCTCCCCGGAGGTGGCGGGCGGTCGTGACGTCCGGGCCGGGCGGATGCGCTGTGCCCCTCGAGCGGTGACTTCTCCACCGATCGACTGGATGCCGCCGTGGGCGGTGGGTTCTCCACCATCCCAGCGCTGAGACGATGGAGGACCCACCGCTCGGGGGCTCTCAGTGGAGAACTCACCGCCCGACGCGCCGACGCGCCGTGCTCGAGCCCTCCATCGGTGGATCTGCAACCGCAGCGCCCGAAGCCGCGCGAATCGGTGGATCCTCAACCGCAGACCGCCTCCTGGGGTTGCTGACCCACCGGTTGAGGGCTCCGGCGTGCCCGGTCAACCCCATGCCCCCTGCCCCGTCGAGGCCCGCAGAAAGCAGGACCACGACCACCCACGCCGACGCAGCCCCGTCGCCGAGAGGGAGCGACCTGTCGCCCCGACAGCACGCGCACCCACCCGTGAATGGTTGCAGATTTGAATTAGCATGGTTAATGACCTAGGCTAAGGACATGCCCACCGACTCCCAGAACCTCGCGCTGGCGGTGGCCCGACTCAACCGCAGGCTCCGGCAGGAGCGGCACTCCGACCTGACCCCGACGCAGATGTCCGTGCTGGGCACGCTGCGCCAGCTGGGTCCGACGTCGCCGTCGTCGATCGCCGCCCGTGAGCGTGTGAGCGCCCCCAGCGTGACCCGCACCCTGAACTGCCTCGCCGAGGACGGTCTCGTCGAGCGCGCACCGCACCCGCAGGACGGCCGTCAGGTTGTCGTCAGCCTCTCCGACCTCGGCGAGAAGACGCTCGCGGAGGAGCGTCGGCGTCGCGACGCCTGGCTGCACCAGCGTCTCGCCGAGCTCGACCCCCGCGAGCGGGCCCTGCTGCGGGAGGCGTCGGCGATCCTGACCCGGATCACCGAGTCGTGAGCCCGACCTTCCGCGCGCTGCACGTCCGCAACTACCGCGTCTACGCCGCGGGAGCCCTCGTCTCCAACGTGGGCACCTGGATGCAGCGCGTCGCGCAGGACTGGCTCGTCCTCCAGCTGACCTCGAGCGGCACCGCCCTCGGCATCACGACCGGCCTGCAGTTCCTGCCTGCGCTCCTGCTGTCGCCGGTCGCCGGCGTGGTCGCCGACCGGTATCCCAAGCGGACCGTGCTGCGCTGCACGCAGGTGGCCATGGCCGTGCCCGCCGCGATCCTCGGCGTCCTCGCCGTCACGGGAGCCGCCCAGGCGTGGCACGTCTACGTGCTGGCGTTCGTGTTCGGCGTCGGCACCGCGTTCGACGCGCCCGCCCGCCAGTCGTTCGTCGTCGAGATGGTCGGACCCGACGACCTCTCCAACGCCGTCGGCCTCAACTCGGCGTCCTTCAACTCCGCCCGCATGATCGGTCCCGCGCTCGCGGGCCTGCTCATCGCCGCAGGCGGGTCGGGCGTCGAGGCGACGGGCTGGGTCATCCTGGCCAACGCCGTCAGCTACCTCGCCGTCATCGCCTCGCTGCAGCGCCTCGACCCCGCACGGCTCTCGCCCGCGCCCGTCATGGGCAGTCGCAAGGGCGCGGTGCGCGAGGGCGTCCGGTACGTCCGCGCCCGGCCCGACCTCGTGCTCGTCCTGTCCATCGTGTTCGCGGTCGGCACCTTCGGCCTGAACTTCCAGATGACCAGCGCCCTCATGGCGACCGACGTCTTCGACAAGGGCGCGGGGGAGTACGGCATCCTCGGCTCGGTCATGGCGATCGGCTCGCTGGCCGGCGCGCTCCTGGCCGCCCGGCGCGAACGGCCGCGACTGCGGTTCGTGGTGGGGGCGGCCATCGCGTTCGGCGTCGTCGAGATCGTCGCGGGGCTGATGCCCGACTACCTCACCTACGCGCTCGTGCTCCCGCTGCTCGGCCTCTGCGCGCTGACGATGATCACGGCGGCCAACGCCACCATCCAGCTCACGACCGAGCCGGTCATGCGCGGACGCGTCGCGGCGCTGTACCTCATGATCTTCATGGGCGGCACGCCGCTCGGCTCGCCGTTCATCGGCTGGGTGGGGGAGACGTTCGGTGCCCGCTGGACGCTGATCGGTGGTGGGTCGCTGTCGCTGCTCGGCGTGGCCGTCGCGCTGGCGTTCTACGCGCACGGACGCGAGATCCAGCGCCGCGACGTCGCCGAGCTGGTGGCTCGCCTACGCTCGCAGCATGGACGTCGAGCGCACCTTCACCCTGCCCCGGCCGGTCGAGGAGGTCTTCGCCTTCCTCAGCGACTTCGAGAACACCGAGCACTGGGACCCCGGCACGATCGAGACGACGCGCCTGTCGGGTGACGGCGGCATGGGCACCCGGTACGCGAACCGGTCGCGGTTCATGGGGCGCACCGTCACGCTCGAGTACGAGACGGTCGGCTTCGACCCGCCGGCCTTCTTCGCCTGCAAGGGCGTGAACGGACGCACGACCGCCACCGACGTCATGTCGTTCACCCCCGTCGACGACACCGCCACGCAGGTCCACTACCGGGCGCAGTTCGACTTCCCGTTCCCGCTGCACCAGCTCGCGCCGCTCGTGCTGCGCCGCCGGCTCGACGCGCTCGCCGACGAGACGGTCGAGTCGATCCGCCGCGCCCTGGCCTGACCCCTGCTCGGCCCCGACCCTTCCGGCGCGCCCTGTCGGCGCGCCGACCGCGACGACGACGGCCGCTCGGCGGACACGTCCCGCGGGACGTGCCGGGCGGGACTATCCTGGCCGAATGTCCGTCGAAGCCATCGCCCGCTCGATCGAGGTCGTCACGCCCGACCTGATCGAGCTGCGCCGCGACCTGCACGCCAGCCCCGAGCTGTCGTGGCACGAGGAGCGGACCACCGACGTGGTGGCCGGCTGGATGGACAAGCTGGGTCTCGTCCACGAGCGGTTCGAGGGCACCGGGCTGGTCGCCGAGGTCGGGCCCGAGGAGGGGCCGATCGTCGCGCTGCGCGCCGACCTCGACGCGCTGCCCGTCGACGACACGACGTCCGACCCCTGGCGCTCCACCGTGCCGGGCGTCGCCCACGCCTGCGGCCACGACGTCCACGTCTCGGCCCTGGTGGGTGCCGCGGTCGCGCTGCAGGAGCTGCACCAGGCGGGCGGTCTGCCCCGCCGCGTGCGGCTGATCTTCCAGCCGGCCGAGGAGGTCATGCCCGGTGGTGCCCTGCGGCTCCTGTCCGCCGGGGTGCTGCGTGGTGTCTCCCGCATCGTCGCGCTGCACTGCGACCCCTCGCTCGACGTCGGCCAGGTCGGCCTGCGCGAGGGCCCGATCACCGGCGCGTCCGACCGGATCCAGGTGACCCTCTCCGGTCGCGGCGGGCACACGTCGCGACCGCACCTCACCGAGGACCTCACCTACGCCCTCGCGAGCCTGGTCACCCAGCTGCCCGCGGTGCTCTCGCGCCGCTTCGACCCGCGGTCCGGCGCGAGCCTCGTCTGGGGCTCCGTGCGCGCCGGCAACGCGCCCAACGTCATCCCCTCCACGGGTGAGCTGAGCGGCACCCTGCGCATGCTCGACTCCGCCGCCTGGCACCAGGCGGAGCACCTCGTCCGCGGCCTCATCGCCGACATCATCGAGCCGTTCGGCGTCAGCGCCGACGTCACCTACGTGCGCGGCGTCCCGCCGGTCGTCAACGACTTCGGCGTCACCGAGGTCCTGCGACGGGCCGTCTCCGACGCCATCGGACCCGCCGCCGTCGCGACGACGAGCCAGAGCCTCGGCGGCGAGGACTTCGCCTGGTACGTCGAGGCGGTGCCGGGCGCCATGGGACGGCTCGGCACCCGCACGCCGGACGGCCCCACGTACGACCTCCACCAGGGCAACCTACGCATCGACGAGCGCGCGATCGCCGTCGGCGCGAAGGTCCTGGCCTGCTCGACGCTGCACTAGCGCGCCCCCGCCGACCTGGCAAGGTGACGATCCGGTTACGGCCCGGAGCAATCGCCCCGAGGCCCTCCCGCGGGACCCTGCGCGCGGTTAGGGTGCAGGCGTGCCGGGCTCGCCGGCGAAGTCTGAGGAGGAACATTGCGTCGTCTCACGAAGGTCACCGCCGTCGCCGGCGTGGCCGCGCTCGTGCTCGCTGGTGCGGGCTGCGCGAAGAAGAGCACCGACAGCGAGGACAGCAGCGCCAGCGGCAAGGACTGCGTCGCCAAGGTCGACACCAAGGTCGGCATGGCCTTCGACGTGGGCGGTCGCGGTGACCAGTCGTTCAACGACTCCGCCGCCAAGGGCCTCGACAAGGCCGAGTGCGAGCTGGGCTTCGAGGTGCAGACCGCCGAGGCGCAGGACGGCGAGGCCGAGTCGGCGCGCGAGGGCCGCCTCCAGCAGCTGGTCGACGCCGGGTACAACCCCGTCATCGCCGTGGGCTTCGCGTACTCCTCCGCGGTCGGCAAGATCGCCAAGGAGAACCCCGAGGTCAACTTCGCGATCGTCGACGACGCGGTCGAGGGCGACAACATCGCGAACCTGCTGTTCGCCGAGGAGCAGGGCTCCTTCCTCGTCGGCGCCGCCGCGGCGCTGAAGACCGAGTCCGACAACATCGGCTTCGTCGGTGGCGTCGAGACGCCGCTCATCAAGAAGTTCGAGGTCGGCTACGAGGCGGGCGCCAAGGCCGTCAACCCCGACATCGAGATCCAGAGCCGCTACCTGACGCAGCCGCCGGACTTCAGCGGCTTCGGCGACCCGGCGAAGGGCAAGACCGCCGCCGAGGGCATGTTCGACAAGGGTGCCGACATCGTCTACCACGCGGCCGGCGGCTCCGGCGCGGGTGTGTTCGAGGCCGCGAAGGACGCCGACGCCAAGGCGATCGGCGTCGACTCCGACCAGGCCCTCACGGCCGACCCGTCGGTGCGCGACGTCATCCTGACCTCGATGCTGAAGAACATCGACGTCGCCGTGTTCTCCTACCTGCAGGGTGTCGCCGACGGCAAGGTGCCGACCGGCCCGACCGTCTACGACCTCAAGGTCGACGGCGTCGGCTACTCCAAGACCGGTGGCCAGGTCGACGACATCGCCAGCAAGCTGGACGAGTACAAGAAGCAGATCGTGGACGGTTCCATCACCGTCCCCAGCGAGTGACGAGGATCCCTGCGATCCTGACGGCTTGACGCGGTCCGGCCCTGCGCGCGAGCGTGGGGCCGGACCGTGACCCGTTCGTCCGACCTGCTCGACCCCGCTGACACCCGCCCGGCCGACGGTCGGGCCCTCCGCAGAGGAGTGCTGCGTGACCACGTCCGTCCCCGACGGCACCACGAACCCCGAGACCGGCGACGTCGTCGTCCGGCTGCGGGGCATCGGCAAGACGTTCCCGGGCGTCATCGCCAACCACGACATCGACATCGACGTCCGCCGCGGCACCGTGCACGCCATCGTCGGCGAGAACGGTGCCGGCAAGTCGACGCTCATGAAGATCCTCTACGGCGTCCAGAAGCCGGACTCCGGGACGATCGAGATCCAGGGCCGTCCCGTCGACCTCGGCTCCCCGTCCGACGCGATCGCTGCGGGCGTGGGCATGGTCTTCCAGCACTTCATGCTGGCCGACAACTTCACGGTGCTCGAGAACGTCGTGCTGGGTGCCGAGAAGCTGCACGGCATCGGCGACGCGGCCCGCGCCGAGATCCGGCGCCTGTCCGAGGCGTACGGCCTCGACATCGATCCCGACGTGCTCGTCGAGGCCCTCGGCGTCGGCGCCCGCCAGCGCATCGAGATCCTCAAGGTGCTCTACCGCGGGGCGTCGGTGATCATCCTCGACGAGCCGACGGCCGTGCTCGTCCCGCAGGAGGTCGACGAGCTCTTCGACAACCTGCGCGAGCTGAAGGCCGAGGGCCTCGCGGTCATCTTCATCTCCCACAAGCTCGACGAGGTGCTCTCGGTCGCCGACACGGTCACGGTGGTCCGACGCGGCACGACGGTCGACACCCGTCCCGCTGCCGGCGTCACCTCGCGCCAGCTGGCCGAGCTCATGGTCGGCTCGGAGCTGCCGAGCCCCAGCACCGAGACGTCGACGGTGACCGACCAGCCGGTGCTCGAGGTCCGCGACCTGACGCTGCCGGCGCCCACGACCGGGCTCGCCGGCACCGGCGGCCGTCCGCTCCTGTCCGACGTCGACCTGACGATCCACCGTGGCGAGATCCTCGGCGTGGCCGGGGTCGAGGGCAACGGCCAGGCCGAGCTCGTCGAGGCGATCATGGGCATGCGTCCCGGTGCCACCGGCTCCGTGCGCCTGTCGGGCGCCGACCTCGCCGGGCTGTCGACGCGGCGGCGCCGCGAGGCCGGCATCGGGTACATCCCCGAGGACCGGCACCGCCACGCGCTGCTGCTCGACGCGCCGCTGTGGGAGAACCGCGTGCTGGGCCACCAGACCCGCGAGCCCAACGTCTCCGGCCCCTTCATCGACCGCAAGGGCGCCCGCTCCGACACCCAGCGCATCGTCGAGGAGTACGACGTCCGCACGCCCGGCATCGACGTGCTGGCCCGGGCGCTGTCGGGAGGCAACCAGCAGAAGCTCATCATCGGTCGCGAGATGACCGGCGAGCCGAGCCTGCTCGTCGCCGCCCACCCGACGCGCGGCGTCGACGTCGGCGCCCAGGCCGCCATCTGGGACCACATCAAGCGGGCCCGCCGCGACGGCCTGGCGGTGCTGCTCATCTCCGCCGACCTCGACGAGCTCATCGGCCTGTCCGACACCATCCGCGTGATCCTGCGCGGCCGTCTCGTCCCCGACGTGTTCGACCCGGCGACCGTGACCCCCCAGCAGCTCGGCTCGGCCATGACCGGCGCCGGCGACGACGCAGCAGGAGACGTCGCATGACCGACCAGCGACTCAAGCGCATCGGCCTCGCGGTCGCTGCGCCCGCGCTCGCCCTCGTGGCGGCCTTCCTCATCACGAGCCTCGTGCTCGTGGTGGCGGGCGACTCCGTGGGCGGGGTGTGGGGGCAGATCCTCAGCATCCCGGAGGCGCGCGGCCTGACGAACATCGTCAACAGCGCCACCGTCTACTACCTCTCGGGCGTCGCGGTGGCCATCGGCTTCCGGATGAACCTCTTCAACATCGGCGTCGACGGCCAGTACCGCGTCGCGTCGTTCGCCGCCGCGGTCGTGGCCGGCGAGGCGTGGCTGCCCGGCTGGCTCAACACCGCCGCCGCCATCCTGGCCGCGATGCTCGTGGGTGCCGCCTGGGCCGGCATCGCGGGCCTGCTGCGGGTCACGCGTGGCGTCTCGGAGGTGATCTCGACGATCATGCTCAACGCCATCGCGACGGCGCTCGTGGCCTTCCTGCTGCGCAAGGCCGCCGTGAACGACCCCGGCTCCAACATCACCGCGACGAAGGAGATCCCCGAGGGCAGCCGCATCCCCGGGTTCACGCTCTTCCCCGGGTCGCCGAACGAGGTGTACGGCTTCGTCTTCATCGCGATCGTCGTCGGCGTCGTGTACTGGCTCGTGATCAACAAGACCCGCTTCGGCTTCGACCTGCGGGCGACGGGCCTGTCGGAGACCGCGGCCGTGGCGTCCGGCATCGACGTGAAGAAGATGATCCTCGTCTCGATGCTGCTCTCCGGTGCCGCCGCCGGCCTGGTGGGCCTGCCCATCCTGTTCGGCGAGGCGTTCGCGTACGGCTCGACCTTCCAGTCCGGGCTGGGCTTCGCGGGCATCGCGATCGCGCTGCTCGGCCGCAACCACCCCGTCGGCATCGCGCTCGGCGCGCTGCTCTTCGCCTTCCTCGACGAGCAGTCGAACCCGCTGCAGATCCTGCAGGACGTCTCGCCCGACATCGTCAAGATCACGCAGGGCGTCATCGTGCTGACCGTCGTCATCGCCTACGAGGTGGTGCGTCGCTACGGCGTGCGCCTCGAGCAGCGCCAGGTCGCCGCCGCGCTCGACGCCCAACGACGCACCGGCGCCACCACGGAGGGAGCAGACCGATGAACGAGCGCCAGCGAGGGAAACACGAACACCTCATCGCGGCACCTCCGTACCGTGCTCTTCCCACGGAGGTGCGGCGATGAGCGAGCGCCAGCGAGTGATCCACGAACACCTCAGCGCGGCACCTCCGTACCGTGCTCTTCCCACGGAGGTGCGGCGATGAGCGTGGCCACCCCTCCCGTCGGCGGCGCGCCGACGGCCCCCGCGGGCCGCTCCCGCGTCTCGTTCGCCAAGGTGCTGCTCGGCCTGGCCGGGCTGCTCCTGCTCCTGGCGGTGCTGCGCGTCGTCACCGGCGCCGACGACCTCGCGTCGTCGGGCACCCTGCGCGCCACGCTGGTCGCCGCCGTGCCCATCGGCCTGGCCGGTCTGGGCGGTCTCTGGGCCGAGCGTGCGGGCGTCGTCAACATCGGCCTCGAGGGCATGATGATCCTCGGCACGTTCGGGGCCGGCTACTTCGGGTACTTCTACGGACCGTGGCAGGGCGTGCTCGGCGCGATCCTGCTGGGTGCCGCGGGCGGCCTGCTGCACGCGATCGCCACCGTCCTGTTCGGCGTCGACCACATCGTCTCCGGCGTCGCGATCAACATCATCTCCCTCGGCGCGGTCCAGTACCTGGCCGTCCTGGCGTTCACGGGCGTCCCCGGAGGTGGGCAGACGCAGTCGCCCCGCGTCGACGACCTGCCGGCGATCACGATCAGCGCGCTCGCCGACCCGCTCGGCGACCTCGAGGCGAAGAACTGGTTCCTCGTGTCCGACGCGGCCGCGCTCCTGCGTGCGCTCGTCTCGAACCTCAGCGTCCTGACGCTGATCTCGCTGGCCCTGTTCGCGCTCACCTGGTACGTCCTGTGGCGCACGCGGTTCGGCCTGCGCCTGCGGTCGGTCGGCGAGAGCCCGGCGGCCGCCGAGTCGCTCGGCATCGACGTGATCCGCTACAAGTTCGTCGCCGTCGTCACGTCCGGCGCCTTCGCCGGTCTGGCGGGCGGGTTCCTCGCACTGGTCGCCGCCAACGGGTTCCGTGACGGGCAGACCGGCGGACGCGGCTACATCGGCCTGGCCGCCATGATCTTCGGCAACTGGCGTCCCGGCGGGCTGCTGGCCGGTGCCGGCCTGTTCGGCTACACCGACACGCTGCGCCTGCGCGGTGGTGGCGACACGATCCACGGCCTGCTGCTGCTCGTGGCCGTCGGGCTCGTCGCCCTGGCGATCTGGCAGTGGCGTCAGCACGGCCGCCGCTCGGCGCTGGTCGCCGCGCTGCTGGGCGTCGTCGTGGCGCTCTGGTACTTCCTCACCAGCTCGGTGCCCGAGGACCTCACGGGCATGACGCCCTACCTGACCACGCTGCTGGTGCTCGCCCTGTTCTCGCAACGCCTGCGGATGCCGGCTGCGGACGGCAAGCCGTACCGCAAGGGGAGTGCGGGCTAGTGGCCGGCTCGTTCGGACTCGGCATCAGCACCGCCGACGACCCCGTCGACTGGGACGCGCTCACCCGGTACGCCACCGAGGTGATGCAGCGCGCGTACGCGCCGTACTCGAAGTACAAGGTCGGTGTGGCAGGGCTCGTCGACGACGGCCGCGTCGTGCTCGGCTGCAACGTCGAGAACGCGGCGTACGGCGTGGCGCTCTGCGCGGAGTGCGGCATGGTCTCGGCCCTGCACGCCACCGGCGGCGGGCGCCTGCGTGCCGTCGCGTGCGTCGACGGCCAGGGTCGTCCGCTCATGCCGTGCGGCCGCTGCCGTCAGCTCCTGTGGGAGAACGGCGGGCCGACCATGGAGCTGCTCACCGCCCGTGGCGTCGTCACGATGGACCAGGTGCGGCTGCCGTGCGGCAACCCGATCGAGCGCCTCACCACGACCGCGTTCGGTCGCCTCGGTGGCCGCTTCACGAAGGTGTCGCTCACCGAGAACGGTCTGATGACCGACACGGTGAAGACCGGCGCCTCGGGTGGGCAGCGGTCGCCGCTGTCGTTCGCGCAGACCCTGATTCGGTCGACGGACGGCATGAACGGCATGTGGACCGCGGCGACGAACACGTGGGACCCGACCGAGCGGTCCCACGCGCAGCGGGTGCACGAGGCGAAGGACCCGCACATCCTGGTCGACGCGAAGATGGCCCGGACGAAGGTCGACCTCGACGACGACGAGCAGCTGCAGCGCGAGGTCATCTACCTGTACGGCGACAGCCTCCGCGAGCGAGGCGGGCACGTGTCGTCGCAGCGGATCATCCGCGCGGTGCGGGACAAGTCGAAGCTCGAGACCGAGCGGCGCCGGTTCTTCCTCTCCGAGGTGCTCTCCGGTGAGAGCGTGCTGTGCCCGACGGAGAAGTGGGCGGCGTTCGAGCGCGAGGGCACCCTCGACGCTGGCGAGCCGATCACGCTCGGGTTCGACGGCTCCCGCGCGCGGGACAAGAC
>NZ_LUNH01000020.1:0-45364 GCF_001628525.1 Aeromicrobium sp. REDSEA-S38_B2
CTGCCGGCCGCGACGTCGTCGACGAACGTGACGCGGGGGCCGGCCGGCACGGGGAAGGTCGCCTGCGTGCCCACGTGCACGACGTCGACGTCGGCGCGCGCCAGCAGCCGCGTGACCGGACGGCTCAGCGTCGGGTGGCCGAACGACACCACCCGCTCGACCCGTCCGGCCAGGGGCTCGTGACCGAGGAGCAGGCGGTAGGTCGACAGCGCGCCACCCGTGCGGGAGCCCGACGTCGGCTCGGCGAGCAGCGGCCAGCCCGCCTCGCGGGCGAGCACCCGGGCGCGGGCGCCGGAGTCGTCGCCGGCGAGGACGACGGTGCGGGGGCCCAGGTCGAGGGTCGTCAGGACACCGGGCTCGCGCCAGGAGCCGACCCGGCCGAGCATCAAGGCGTCGGGGTCGCGGTCGAGCGACCAGTCGACCGACTCGACCAACGGCTCGTCGAGCTCGAGGTTCAGGTGGCCTGGCGCGTCGGGCCGGGCGACGCCGAGCAGACCCTTCACGCGGTCCGTGTACGCGACCCCCGGGAAGATGCCCGGCTGCACCGTGGTCTGGTTGGCGCCCGTGCCCCGCAGCCTCGCCGGACGGTCGGCGGTCACGGCCAGCACCCCCACGCCGGCGTGCAGCGCCTCGAGCATCGCCGGATGCAGGTTCGCCACCGCAGTGCCGGAGGTGGTCACCACGGGCACCACGCGGTGCGACGTCCTCGCGAGGCCGAGGGCGAGGAAGCCTGCCTCGCGCTCGTCTACCCGCACGTGCAGGCGGATGCGTCCCGCCTGCTCGGCTGCGTGGAACGCGAGTGCCAGGGGCGCCGACCTCGAGCCGGGCGCCAGGACGACGTCGGTGACGTGGTGGCCGAGCAGGGCGTGCAACAACCTGCGCGCCACGCCGATCGACCGTTGCTCGCTCATCGCGCGACCGCCGCGCGGCGCAGGGCGTCGACACGCTCGAACCTGGCACGCCAGGCGGCGTCGGTCGCGGCGTCGGCGGCGACGTCGGCCAGCGCCGCCTCCTCGACGTCGACCGTGCGCACGGGGAGCCAGCCGTCGACAGGATCCAGCGGGCTGCTCGTGACGTCGCCGTCGAGCAGCGACGTGGTGCCGAGGCCGCACGCGTACGGCAGCTCGGGCAGCGCCGCCGCGAGCGCGACGCCCGCGGCCAGGCCCACCGACGACTCGACGGCGCTCGAGACGACGACGGGCAGGCCGATCTCCTCGGCCACGCGCAGGCACGCGCGCACCCCGCCCAGCGGCTGCACCTTGAGCACGGCGACGTCGGCGGCCTCCAGGTCGCGGACACGGTAGGGGTCGGCGGCGCGACGGATCGACTCGTCGGCGGCCACGGGCACGTCGACCCTGCGGCGGACCAGCGCGAGCTCCTCCACCGAGGCGCACGGCTGCTCGACGTACTCGAGCGTGCCGACGGCATCCAGGGCCTTCACGGCCGCGACCGCGTCGTCGACGGACCACCCGCCGTTGGCGTCGACCCGCACCCGACCCCCGCTGCCCAGGACGTCGCGGACCGCCTCGACGCGTGCGACGTCGTCGGCGAGCGTCTGGCCCCGCTCGGCCACCTTGACCTTGGCGGTCGAGGCACCCGACGTCCGCACGATCTGCGCGGCCTGCTCGGGTCCCACGGCGGGCACGGTCGCGTTCACGGGCACGCGGTCGCGGACGGGCTCGGGCCAGCCGTCGTGGGCGGCCTCGAGCGCGGCCCGCAGCCACGGCACGCACTCCTCGTCGTCGTAGTCGAGGAACGGGCTGAACTCGCCCCAGCCGGCGGCGCCGCGCATCAGCAGGCCCTCGCGTCGGTGGATGCCACGGAACCGGACGGGCATCCCGATCGCGAACGTGTGCACCTGCCGAGGGTAGCGGCGCGGCAGCGTCGGGGCCCGCGGGTGAGGTCGCGCACAACCACCCCGAGCCGCACTGCGACGTCAGGTGCGCCGTGCAACGGTGGACACATGTCGACCATCGCCATCGTCGGGGGCCACGGCCAGATCGCCCTCCACCTCATCGAGCAGCTCCGCGCACGCGACCACGACGTCGTCGCGCTCATCCGCAACGACGCGCACACGAGCGACGTCGAGCAGCGGGGGGCCACGGCGCGCCGGCTCGACATCGAGCAGCAGGACGCCGACGCGTTCGCGTCCGTGTTCGACGGCTGCGACGCGGTCGTCTTCGCCGCCGGCGGCGGACCCGACGGCAACATCAGCCGCAAGCGCGCCGTCGACCTCGAGGGCTCGCTGAAGTCGATCGAGGGCGCAAGGATCGCGGGCGTCCGACGCTTCGTGCAGGTCTCCGCGATCGGCGTCGACCTGCCGCTGCCCGAGGACACCGACGACGTGTGGCGCGCCTACGTCGAGGCCAAGCGCGACGCCGACGTCGCGCTGCGCGAGAGCGGCCTGGACTGGACGATCATCCGCCCGGGCCGGCTGACCGACGACCCCGCGCGGGGCAGCGTGACGCTCGGCGACTCCGTGGCTCGCGGCGAGGTCCCGCGCGCCGACGTCGCCGCCGTGATCGCCGAGGTCCTCCACACCGGCGCCGGCATCGGCCGTCAGTGGGACCTCGTGACCGGCGAGACGCCCCTCGACGAGGCCGTCGCCTCCGCCTGACCCCCTCCCCCTTTGGGTTGGGCCCCACCCAAAGACTGACTCCCCCACGCAGCGCTGCGTGGGGGAGTTCCCTTTGCGTTGGGGGGGGGATCATCCTGTGCCGCGTGCCGCGTGCCGCGTGCGTGGCGTCGCACCGGGCCCAACGCTGCGACGACGAGCTCTGGACGCCCTCCAGAGGTCGTCTCCCCCACTCAAAGGGTTCGTCCCACCCCAGCGCTGGGGTGGGACATCACCCTTTAGGTGGGGCCCAACCCAAAGGGGCGGGAAGGGTGGGGTCGGAAGAGGCGGCGGACGGCGAGGCGGTCGACCTTGCCGTTCGGGAGGAGGGGGACGGTGTCGACGAGGGTGACGTCGCGCGGCGCCCAGCGGCGCGGCAGTCCCTGCTCCTCGAGCGCGTCGCGCAGACGGTCGGCGGCCACCGCGTCGAGGCAGGTGGCGTCGGCCGGGACCACCACGGCCACCACCCGCGTGCCCCACTCGTCGTCGGGCACGCCCGCGACGGCCGCGTCGTGCACCTCCGGCAGCGCGCGCAGCGCCCGCTCGACCGCGGGCAGCGGCACGTTCACGCCGCCGCTCACGACGACGTCGTCGGCCCGACCGACGACGCTGAGCACGCCCGCGGCGTCGACGCTGCCGAGGTCGGCGGTGTCGAACCACTCGTCGGTGCGCGCGACGTCGCCGTAGCCGTCGAACAGCACCGGTCCCGCCAGCTGCACGCGACCCACGCCGTCGCGCGCGTCGGCCACCCGCACGCGGACGCCGTCGAGCGGGACGCCGTCGTACACGCATCCTCCGCTCGTCTCGCTCATCCCGTAGGTGCGCACGACCCGCACACCCGCCGACGTCGCCTGCTCGCGCAGCGTCGGGTCGAGCGCGGCACCGCCCACCAGCACCGCGTCGAGCGCCGCGAGCACGTCGAGCCGGCCCGCCGACGCCAGGCGGTGCAGCTGGGTGGGCACGAGGGACGCGTAGGTGCGGGGCGCGTCGAGCTCGCGCAGCGCGTCGACGAGGTCGTCGTGGTCGTCGAGGAGCACCGGCTCCTGCTCCGCGAGGAGGGAGCGCACCAGCACCTGCAGGCCACCCACGCCGGTCACGGGCAGCGCCAGCAGCCACTGGCCGGGCCCGCCGAGACGTGCGTGCGTGGCGTGCGCCGACGCCAGCACCGCGCCCCGCGACAGGCGCACGTCCTTCGGCTCGCCCGTGCTGCCCGACGTGCGCACGACGAGCGGCTCGACGTCGTCGCCGGCCACCCACGGACGCAGCAGGTCGAGCACGTCGCGCGCCGAGCCCGACACCGGGCGCAGCGACGCCGCCGCGGTCAGGAGCCCGGCTCCCACTCCTCGGACTCCGGCTCCTCGTCGAGCGGGTCGCGCACCGGACGCGACTGGTAGAGCGCCGCGGCACCCGTCACGAGGGCCCCGAACCCGGCGGCGAGCGGCAGCCAGCCGCCGTCGGACGTCACCGCGAGCCACACGAAGATGCCCGTCAGCAGCACGAGGACGAACGGGAACGGCGGCTGCGTCATCCCCCCACCCTAGGCGCTGGCACACTGTCCGCTGAACCCTAGGAGCATCGTGAACGACCGCAGCAGCGCGACCCTCTCGCAGTGGGTCGAGGGGGCCCGTCCCCGCACCCTTCCCGCCGCCGTCGCCCCCGTGCTGGCCGGCACCGGCGTGGCGGCGTACGTGGCCGACGTGGTCTGGGGCAAGGCGCTGCTCGCCCTCGGCGTGTCCCTCGCGCTGCAGATCGGCGTGAACTACGCCAACGACTACTCCGACGGCATCCGCGGCACCGACGACGACCGCGTCGGTCCGCTGCGGCTGGTCGGGTCGGGGCTGGCCCGGCCCTCGGCGGTCAAGGCCGCCGCGCTCGGCTTCCTCGGCCTCGGCGCGCTGCTGGGCCTGGCCCTCGCGGCCACGACGACGTGGTGGCTGCTGCTCGTCGGCGTCGCCGCCCTCGGCGCGGCCTGGACCTACACGGGCGGCCCGAACCCCTACGGCTACCGTGCGCTCGGCGAGGTGAGCGTCTTCCTGTTCTTCGGGCTGGTCGCCGTCCTCGGCACGGTCTACGTGCAGGTCGAGGGGCTGCCGTGGGAGGCCTGGGCGGCAGCCGCCGGCGTCGGCGCGCTCGCCTGCGCGATCCTCGTCGCCAACAACCTGCGCGACATCCCCACCGACGTCGAGGCGGGCAAGCGGACGCTCGCCGTCGTGCTCGGCGACGCCCGCTCGCGCCAGTTCTACGCGGCACTCGTCGGGCTCAGCGCCGTGCTCGCCGTCGCGCTGGCCGTCGGCGCCACTCCCTGGGCCCTGCTCGCCCTGCCCGGCCTGCTGCCCGCCGCCCCCGCACTGCGGGCCGTGCTCTCGGGTGCCGGCGGACCGGCGCTCGTCCCCGTCCTCAAGGCCACCGGCGTCGCCGAGCTGCTCTGGTCGGCCGGCCTCGCCCTCGGGCTCGTCCTCGGCCGATGACCTCCGACCGGGGCAGGCTCGTGGTGGGCGTCGTCTCCGACACCCACGCCCCCAGGTTCTGGAAGGGCATGCCCGAGCGGGTGGCCGAGGAGCTGCGCGACGTCGACCTCGTCCTGCACGCGGGCGACGTCTGCCGGCCGTCCGTGCTCGACGAGCTCGCGACCCTCGCGCCGGTGCACGTCGTGCTGGGCAACAACGACGGGGCCGACGTCGCGGCGTGGGGCGCGCCGGAGACCCTCGAGCTCGACCTCGCGGGCGTGCGGGTCGCGATGATCCACGACGCCGGCCAGAAGCAGGGTCGCGTCCGGCGGATGCGGCGACGCTTCCCCGACGCCGACGTCGTCGTGTTCGGGCACTCGCACATCCCGTGGGACGAGACCGACGAGGCCGGGCCCCGCATCCTCAACCCCGGCTCGCCGACCGACAAGCGACGTCAGCCGCACGGCACCGTCGGCCGACTGGTGCTCGCCGACGGGGCCGTCGAGTCGTGGACGCTGGTCGAGGTCAGCTGACCGTGCTCACACGACGTCCGGCAGCAGCCCGGTCGCGTCGTACTCGGCCAGCCGCTGCGTCCACGGCGCGAGGTCGATGCCGCGCTGGGCCAGCCACGCGTCGTCGTAGTAGCTGCTGAGGTAGCGCTCCCCCGCGTCGCACAGCAGGGTGACGATGCTCCCGCTCTCTCCCGCGGCCCGCATGCGTGTCGCGACGGTCAGCGACGCCCACACGTTCGTGCCGGTCGAGCCACCCACCAGACGGCCCAGCCGGTCGCTCGTCCAGCGCATGGTCGCGATCGACGCCGCGTCGGGCACGCGCAGCATGTCGTCGATGACACCGCCGACGAACGACGGCTCGACCCGCGGCCGACCGATGCCCTCGATCCGCGACGACACCCCGGTGACGACGTCGGACGTGTCCTGCTCCCAGCCGTCGAGGAACGCCGAGTTCTCGGGGTCGGCGACGAGCAGCGACGTGGGGTGGCGGCGGTAGCGCAGGTAGCGGCCGATGGTCGCGGACGTGCCGCCCGTGCCGGCGCTGACGACCACCCAGGCGGGCACCGGGTGCCGCTCGGCCGACATCTGCTCGAAGATCGACTCCGCGATGTTGTTGTTGCCACGCCAGTCGGTCGCCCGCTCGGCGTACGTGAACTGGTCCATGTAGTGGCCGTCGCACTCCTCGGCCACCCGGCGCGCCTCGTCGTACACGTCGGCCGCGTTCTCGACGAAGTGGCAGCGTCCGCCGTACCACTCGATGAGCGCGACCTTCTCCGCGCTCGTCGCGGCCGGCATGACGGCGACGAACCGGAGACCGACGAGGCGGGCGAAGTAGGCCTCGCTGACGGCCGTCGACCCGCTCGAGGCCTCCACCACCGTCGAGCCCGGCCCGATCCACCCGTTGCACAGGGCGTGCAGGAACAGCGACCGCGCGAGCCGGTGCTTGAGGCTGCCGGTGGGGTGCACCGACTCGTCCTTCAGGTACAGGTCGACGTCGGGGGTGGCGACGGGCAGCGCGTGCAGGTGCGTGTCGGCGCTGCGGTTGGCGTCGGCCTCGACGCGACGGATCGCCTCGTCGATCCAGGCGCGGACCTCAGTCGACGTCTTCGGCACTGCGGGACTCCTCGATGCGCGACGTCATGCGCTCGGCGCGTTCCTGCAGCTGGAGCGCGACCTGCTCACGCATGCCGGCGAGCAGGAAGATCGAGATGACGGAGGAGATGATCATGGCGGCGAGCAGCACGAGCAGGTTGGTGAGCTCGTCGAACTCCAGGAAGGTGCGCCCGACGCCCCACAGCAGCAGGTAGGTGACGGCCAGGACGCTGAGCCGCGCGAGCGTGTACCTCCAGAACGCCTTCATGCGTCGAGCCTAGTCGGCGCCGAGAAGCCCCTCGTCGGCACCCGTTGCAGGCCTGCGACGGTCGTCGCCGCGGCGGCGACGCTCGGGCGGCGCGGGTTGAGGGCCGCAGGTACGGTGGCGCCATGGGGAAGGCACTGATCGCGATCGTCGCCGTCGTGCTGCTCGTGTACGCCTTCTTCGACCTCCTGGCCACGCCGCGCCAGCAGGTCCGCGGGCTGCCGAAGCCCGCCTGGTTCGTCGTCATCCTGCTGCCGTTCGTCGGCCCCCTCGCGTGGATGTTCCTCGGCACGCAGTCGCGCAAGGGTCGCCCCCCGCGCGACTCCGGCTACGGCTGGCCCGGCGGCCGTCCCCCCACCCGCGGCCCCGACGACGACCCCGACTACCTCCGCGGCCTCTAGCGCCAGCCAGCAACTTTTGGACAGTTGCGGGGCGCTCAGGCGGCGCTCCGACCCCCTGAAGTGTCCAGAACGGCGGGGCGGGTGAACCACCTGAGCCACTGGACGCTCGTGACCGGACGAGGGCCCGTGTACCCGCGAGCGACGAGGGCGGCGTGGACGCGCCACGGCACCTGCCTCGGCGCGGCGAGGTCCGCCGCAGCCACGACGATGATGCGGTAGCCCAGCGCCTCGAGCGCCTCACGACGTCGCCGGTCGCGTGCCCACTGCGCGCGGTCGGTCTCGTGGTGGCGCCCGTCGTACTCGACCACGACCTTCCACCGCGGGTACAGCAGGTCGACGCGAGCGACGAACCGACCGCGCTCGTCGAGGACGTCGACGTTCACCTGCGGCTCCGGCAGACGTGCGAACACCAGCATGAGCCGCAGCAGCGTCTCCATCGGCGACTCCGACCCCTCTCGCACCATGGTCATGGCCCGGCGCGTCCGCGTCACGCCGTGCAGGTGCTGCGCGTGGCAGAACGACTCGAGCCCCTCGCGCGTGCACGACGTCGCACGCAGGAGGTGCTCGGCCACCTGGACGAGCGTCACCAACCCGAGACGGGTGCCGCAGTCGACGAAGGTGCGCTCCGGCCGGGTGACGGGGATCCCCGCCACGGTCGTGCTGGGGATCGCGTGCAGACGACGGTGGAGCACGACCCCCGGCAGCCTCGACCGGAGCGCGGTCCGAGTGGAGAGGTCCACGTCGTCACCGCCGGTGTCGTAGCCCCACACCCTCAGGGCGGTCAGGTGACTGACGACGCAGTCGGCCGGCAGCACGAGCAGCGCCGCGACGATCCTGACCCGCCAGGTGAGAAGGACGTCGGACCGCACGTAGACGCCGCGGTGCAGGCGTCGGAACCGTGACCCTCTCAGGACGTCGCGGCTGACACCACGGGCCTGCGCCTCGCGCAGCGTGAACGGTCGATCGCGTGGAAGATCCATGCCCCGACGCTGGCCCTGCCCGCCCGTCCGAGCAACCTACCCCTGTGGACGGCCGACGCGACTCCTCGTCGTGGACACTTGCGGGGCATTCCGACCTCACACACCGCCCCGCAAGTGTCCACAACGCGGGGAGGGCAGGAGGGGCGGCGGACTACTTCGCGTAGGAGTGGAGGCCGGAGCCGAAGAGGTTGACGATGTAGTAGCTGGTGACGAAGGTGGCGAAGCCGACGATCGCGATCATCGCGGCGCGCTTGCCCTTCCAGCCGGCGGTGGCGCGGGCGTGGAGGTAGCCGGCGTAGACGACCCAGGTGATGAAGGCCCAGACCTCCTTCGGGTCCCAGCCCCAGTAGCGGCCCCACGCGTAGTGCGCCCAGATCGGGCCGGCGATGAGGGCGCCGAAGGTCCACAGCGGGAAGCCGACGGCGATCACGCGGTAGGCCAACCGGTCCATGACCGCCGCCGACGGGAAGCGCGACAGACGCGGTCCGACCGTGCCGTTGTCCTCCGCCCGCTGACGCACCAGGTACATGACCGACGCCGCCGTGCCGAGCAGGAAGAACGCACCCGCGATCATCACCGCCGCCACGTGGATGACGAGCCAGTAGGAGTGCAGCGCCGGCACGAGCGGACCCGGCTCGACGTACGTCGAGACCGCCAGGCCCAGCACCGCCAGCGCGAACCCGGTGACGATGCCACCGACCCACTCGATCGGCGACACGCGCGCGACGACGACGTACACGAGCAGCGCGATGAACGCGCCGCCCACGCCGAACTCGTACATGTTGCCCCACGGCACACGCTGCGACGCGAGACCACGGGTGACCATCGCGAGCCCGAGCACGACGGTGCCCAGCACGGTCAGCGAGTACGCGACGGAGCGCAGGACGTCGGAGCGGCTCGCCGACTCCTGCTCGACCGGCTCCGCGGGGACGCCGCCGGCGCCGACCGCGACCGGCTGCTCCTCCTTGACGACCTGACGGGCGAAGCCCCACTCGGCCACGTACGCGAGGAACGCCAGCGCCACGACGATCATGCCGGAGGTGACGGCAAAGTTCGACACCTGCGTGTAGTCGGCGAGGTTCATCGGGGCTCCTTCTCCGGGTCGTCCGGTGGGTCGCCGAGGCCGCTGCGCAGCTGCGCCAGCAGGTCCTCGAGGCTCGTGCCGAGGTCGTCGCGCGGCACGCGGTCGAGGGCGGCGACCTCCACCACGGTACGCGAACCCACCCGACGTGCACGGACCCAGGTGCGCCGCGGCCGCACGGCCAGCGACAGCACGAGCCCGACGATGCCGATGCTGATGCCGCCGAGCGGCAGCCAGACGAGCGGCGTCGACGCGATCTGGAACCGAGCGAACAGCGTCAGGTCGGTGAACTCGATCGTGCCGCCGTCCGGGAGGTCGGCCTCCTGCCCCGGACTCAGGCTCACCCGGAAGTTCGAGCCGTCGGCGTTCTTGTACTGCTCGAGCTTGTCCTGGTCGAGGACGTACACCGACTGCGGCAGCCCGTCGTCGACCCCGAGGTCGCCATGGAAGACGAACAGGCCGAGCAGCGGGTTGACGGCACCCGGGAACGCCGACACCGACGCCTCCTCGGTGCCGTTCGAGACCGCCGTGGGCAGGAAGAACCCCTGGAAGCCGAGCTGCTCGGGACGCGCGTCGGGCACCTTGATGACGCCGTTCGACGTGTACGTGCCGTCGGCCGGCAGGAACGGCACCGCACCGTCGAACACGACGTCGCCCTTCGCGTCGGTGATCTTCACGACCGGCGCGTAGCCCTGCCCGACGAGGAAGACCGACGTGCCCCCCACGTTCAACGGATGGTTCACGCGGATCTCGTACGGCTTCTCGCGGCCGTCGACGCCCTCGCGGTACGTGCCCGACGCCTCGAACAGGCGCGGCGCCCCCCGCTGCGGACCCGTCGTCCAGAAGCGGGCCACCATCTTGTCGAGCTGCAGCGAGAAGGGCGGCAGGTCGTTCGTGTCGAACAGCGCACCCGACGCGAACTCGTCGTACTGCGTGAGGACGTTGGCGAAGCCCTCCCCCTGCGTGACGATCGCGGCACCGCGGTAGCCCCACAGCGCACCGGCGGCCACCCCCACCAGCACCGCCACGATGCTCGTGTGGAAGACCAGGTTGCCGAGCTCGCGCAGGTAGCCGCGCTCGGCCCGCACCTCGCCTGTGCTTGTTGCCGCCCCCCGCCCGGCACCCCCGCCGGCGCTCTCTGCCGCCCCCGGCCCGGCACCCCCGCCGGTGCTTGATGCCGCCTCGTCGCGGACCACGTCGACACGGCTCGGCAGGAGCCGCGGACCGCGCAGCGCACCGCGCGCGACGGCCAGCACCTCCTCGACGTCGGCGTCGGTCTCGAAGGTGGCCGACGCCGGCAGCCGGTCGAAGTTGCGGGGGGCCCGCGGCGGACGCGCGCGCACCGACCTCAGGTAGACCTTCGTGCGCGGCAGGATGCAGCCGATGAGCGAGACCATCAGCAGCACGTACACCGCGCTGAACCACGGCGACGTGTACGTGTGGAAGACGCCGAGCCGCTCCAGCCACGGCGAGAGGTCGGGGTGACGGGCCTGGAACGCCTCGACCGCGCGGGCGTCGACACCACGCTGCGGCACGACCGAGCCGGGGACCGCCGCGATGGCGAGCAGCAGCAGGAGCAGGAGCGCCGTGCGCATCGACGTCAGCTGGCGCCACGCCCACCGCAGCGTCTCGACCGGTCCGAGCGCCGGGGCGAGCTCCGCGGGCGCGCGGTCCTTGCGGGAGCGGGCCATCAGATCGCCGCCCCGTAGCCGCCGGCCCACGTCTGGAGCTGCACGACGACCGCGTCCCACACGCCCGTGACGAGCAGGACGCCGACGACGACGAGCAGGCCGCCACCGACCCGCTGGAGGGTCTGCTGGTGCCGGCGGGCCCAGCGGACGGCGTGCATGAACCGGCCGAAGCCGAGCGCCGCGAGCACGAACGGGACGCCGAGCCCGAGGCAGTACACGAAGGTCAGGAACGCACCCCGCTCGAGCGTGCCGGAGTTGTTCGCGAGGGTGAGCACCGCGCCCAGCGTCGGGCCGATGCAGGGCAGCCAGCCGAGGCCGAAGAACAGCCCGAGCAGTGGCGCGACCGCGACCCCCACCGCGGGCACCGCGTGCACGCGCACGTCGCGCTGCAGGATGGGCAGCACGCCGCTGAAGACGAGTCCGAGCACGATCACCACGATGCCCAGCACCACCGACATGGCACGGCGGTAGTCGTAGAGCTCCTGCCCGAGCGCCCCGAACAGGGCCCCGCCGGTCACGAAGACCACCGTGAAGCCGAGGACGAAGAGCACCGACCCGAGCAGCAGCCTCGACCGACCCTTCGTCTCGAGGTCCTGCACGCCGACGCCGCTGACGTAGGAGAGGTAGCCGGGCAGCAGGGGCAGCACGCACGGGGAGAAGAACGACACGAGGCCCGCCAGCACGGCGATCGGCACGGCCAGCAGCAGCGACCCCGACAGGACGGTGTCGGCGAACCAGTCGGTCACGAGGTGCTCGCCAGGACGTCGTCGAGGACGCCGGACAGCGTCGAGGCGCGCAGCTCGGGGTCGATGACGCGGGCGGCCACCCGGCCCTTCGCGTCGATCACCCACGTGGTGGGGATGGCCTGCGACGGGAGGCTGTCGGCGAAGCCGAGCTGCTGGCGGCCGTCGGAGTCGACGATGCTCGGGTAGGTCGTGCCGATCCGCTCCTCGAAGGCCCGCGCGGCAGCGGTCTGGTCGCGCACGTTCAGGCCCAGGAACTGCACGCCGCGGTCGGCGTACTGCTGGGCCACCTCCTCCAGCACCGGCGCCTCCTTGCGGCACGGCGGGCACCAGGAGCCCCACACGTTGACGACGAGGGTCTTGCCGGCGAAGTCGGCCGAGCTGATGCGCTTGCCCTCGAGGTCCTCGCCCTCCAGCACCGGCGCGTCGGTGCGGTCCTCGACGGGGACCGACGTGACGAAGCGGCTGGCGCTGACGTAGCCGCCGGTGGAGCCCTCCGTGCCGCGACCGGAGCACGCCGCGAGCACGACGAGAGCCAGGGCGAGGACGACGGCGGCGCCGCGGCGGCGCGAGGAACGACTCACGGCTCAGGCGCCCCCGACGAACTTCTTGCCGGCCTTCAGGGCGTCGGGCAGGAGGTCGCCGGCCGGCTCGGCGTACGTGAAGCCGACGTAGCGGTCGCCGTCGAAGGTCAGGCTGGTCAGGCTGGCGAGCGAGCACTGGCGGGTGCGCGGGTCGTGCACGAACGACTTCTTCTCGTAGGCCTGGCGCGCGATCCACACGGGGAGCTGGTGGGACACGATGACGGCCTCGTGCCCGCGGGCGGCGTCGCGGGCGTCGGCGACGGCAGCCTGCATGCGCGCGGCGATCTCGCGGTACGGCTCGCCCCACGACGGGCGGAACGGGTTGCGCAGCAGCCACCAGTTCTTGGGGTGCAGGAGCGCCTTCGGCTCGGCACCGACCGTGCGGCCCTCGAAGAGGTTGTCGGCCTCGATGACGCGGTCGTCGGTCGTGACCGGCGCCTCGAGCAGCTTGGCCAGCGGGGCCACGGTCTGCTGGGCGCGCTCGAGCGGCGAGGAGACGAGGTGCACGATCTCGTTCGTCGACAGGTGGTCGGCGGCGCGCTCGGCCATCTGGTGCCCGAGGTCGGACAGGTAGAACTCCGGGAGCCGTCCGTAGAGGACGCCCTGCGGGTTGTGCACCTCGCCGTGGCGCATCAGGTGGACGATGGTGCGTTCGCTCATGGGGGTTTCCTCGCGGTGGACGGTGTGCCGTCGGGCTCGGTCAGGCCGGGGTGGCCGCTGCAGCGGCACGCGCCGCGGCGGGCAGGGCCTCGGCCATCCTAGTGAGTGCCTCGTCGTCGTGAGCCGCCGAGACGAACCAGGACTCGTAGGCGCTCGGCGGCAGGTACACGCCGGCGTCGAGCATGGCGTGGAAGAAGGCGGTGTAGCGGTGCGTCTCCTGGCGCTGCACGCCGGCGAAGTCGTGCACGGGCTCGGTCAGGCCCCACACGACGCTGAACATGCTGCCGACGTTCTGCACGACGTGCGGCACGCCCGCGTCGTCGAGCGCCGACGACACGAGCGCCCGGGCCTGGGCGGACCAGTCGTCGAGGCGGGCGTAGGCCGCGTCGTCGGCGAGGCGCAGCGTGGTGAGCCCCGCGGTGGACGCGACGGGGTTCCCGGCGAGGGTGCCCGCCTGGTACACCGGGCCGCTCGGCGCGAGGAGGGCCATGACGTCGGCGCGCCCGCCGAACGCGGCCGCGGGGAACCCGCCGCCCATGACCTTGCCGAACGTGAGGAGGTCGGGACGCCAGCCCTCCTGGGCGCCGTCGAGGCCCCAGTGGCCGGAGCGGGTCACGCGGAAGCCGGTCATGACCTCGTCGCTGACGAGCAGCGCCCCGTGCGCGGCGCACGTCTCGGACAAGAACTGGTTGAAGCCGGGAAGCGGGGAGACGACGCCCATGTTGCCGGCGGCGGCCTCGGTGATGACGCAGGCGATCTCGTCGCCGTGCTCGGCGAACGCCGCGGTGACGGCGTCGCGGTCGTTGTAGGGCAGGACGATCGTGTCGGCCGTGACGTGCGCCGGGATGCCCGGCGAGCCCGGCAGGCCGAGGGTGACGACACCCGACCCGGCCTCGGCGAGCAGGGAGTCGACGTGACCGTGGTAGCAGCCGGCGAACTTCACGACCCGCGTGCGACCGGTGAACCCGCGGGCGAGGCGGATCGCCGACATCGTGGCCTCGGTGCCCGACGTGACCATGCGGACGAGGTCGACGGGCGTCCGGGCGACGATCTCCTCGGCGAGCTCCACCTCCGGCGGGCTCGGCGTGCCGAACGACGTGCCGCGGCCGGCGGCCTCGGTGACCGCGGCGATGACCTCCGGGTGCGCGTGGCCGAGCAGCATCGGGCCCCACGAGCCCACCAGGTCGAGGTAGCGCGTGCCGTCCGCGTCGTGCAGCCAGGCGCCCTGGGCCGACGTCATGAAGCGCGGTGTCCCGCCGACGGCCCGGAAGGCGCGCACCGGGGAGTTCACGCCACCCGGCGACACCTGGACGGCGCGGTCGAACCACTGCTGGGACTGCGGGGTGGAGGACATGGTCACCATTGTCCCGGGTCGGGCCCAGCGCCGGGACGGCGGCAGGGGGCTCCTGTCGTCCGTCAGGCGTGCCGCACGGGCCACTCGGACGTAACCTGAGGGACACATCCGTCGTTGATGAGATGCAGGCCACATCCACGAGGGAGTGGTGGCCGGTAACATCTGGTTACTGTGACCGCCGCCACGGCGGTCGCGGGAGGGACACGAGACGTATGGGAGCACGCAAGCTCAGCCGCTGGCAGAAGGCCAGCGCCCTGGTGCCGATGAGTCTGCTGGTGGTCGCCTGGGGAGCGGCGATCAGCAACACCGGTCTGGCCACGGCCAGCGACCGGGTGAGCGCCGACGACATCCCCGACGTCCCCGCCACCGCGTTCGAGCAGCCGGCGAGCGTGCAGGCAGCGCCCCCGGGCGTCGACTCGCGCGCCGGCGCCAGCGGCACCCTGGCGACGCTGTCGACCAACGGCATCCCGACGGCCGCGCTGTCGGCGTACCGCCGCGCGGAGGAGCTGCTGGGCAAGGCCGACGCGTCGTGCAACCTCCCGTGGCACCTCGTCGCCGCGATCGGGCGGGTCGAGTCCAACCACGGTCGCACCGGCGGCAACGCGCTCGACGCGAAGGGCGTGGCCAGGCCGGGCATCTACGGCATCCCCCTCGACGGTCGCGACGGCATCGCCGAGATCCGCGACACCGACAACGGTGCGCTCGACGACGACGCGGTCTACGACCGCGCGGTCGGTCCGATGCAGTTCATCCCCGGCACGTGGCGCTCGGTGGGCGTCGACGCCGACGGTGACGGCAAGAAGGACCCCCAGAACATCAACGACGCCGCCACGGCGGCCGCCATCTACCTGTGCTCCGGCAGCGGCGACCTGTCGACGCAGGACGGCGCCGCCGCAGCGGTCCGCCGGTACAACAACTCCTCGGAGTACGTCGACCTGGTGCTCGGCATCAGCAAGGCCTACGCGAGCGGCGACTTCACCGCTACCCCGAACGGCACGTCGACCGGCTCGGTGCTGACCAGCCGCTCGTTCGATCAGACCCTCACC
The DNA here is from genome assembly GCF_001628525.1 of Aeromicrobium sp. REDSEA-S38_B2. NCBI lineage: Bacteria > Bacillati > Actinomycetota > Actinomycetes > Propionibacteriales > Nocardioidaceae > Aeromicrobium > Aeromicrobium sp. REDSEA-S38_B2. Next base: position 15,471 of record NZ_LUNH01000020.1, read on the forward strand.
CCCGCCGAGCGTCGCGACGCGGCCAAGCAGGAGCAGAAGGTCCAGGAGTCGACGAAGAAGCCGCGCGGCAACAGCTCCTCCACCGGCGGATCCTCGGGCGGTTCGTCCGGCGGCTCCACGGGCGGCTCGGGTGGCTCCGGCGGCACGGGCGGCGGCTCGACCGGCGGGTCCGGTGGCGGCTCCACCGTCGGCGGCACCGTGCAGGGTGCCGTGAAGGACACCCCCCTCGCGCCCATCACGAAGCCGGTGACCGACCTGCTCAGCGCCACCGAGGCGAACCTGCGCTGCGCCGTCGAGGTCTCCCTCCTCCCCGTCGACACCCACGCGGCCCGCTTCAAGGCCTGCATGGACAAGTACACGAAGGGCTGACCCGCCCCGACGACGAACCCCCGGCCGGTGGTCGGGGGTTCGTCGCGTCGGGGGATTTCCCGGAGTCCCCGCGGGTGCGTCGGCACGGCCTGCTGCTCGGGCGGGGCTGCGCTGGCGCGGCTTCTCGTTTGGGTGAGGCTGCGCTGACACGGCTGACGCTGGGTGTGGTCTCCGAAAGGGGCCTCGACCGGGCAGCTGGGTGCGGCGGTGGGTCGGGTTCTCGGGCTGCGGCCCGCGTGGGACGCAAGATTCTGCGTTCGTGCGTCGAGGGGCCAAGATTTCTGCGTTCGCTACGGGATCCCGTCGTCAACGCAGAAGTGTTCGGGCTTCAGCGCGCGAAGGAAGGATCCCTGCGACCCTTGCCCCGCTCAGCGGTAGGCCTGCCATCCCTGCCCCGCTCAGCGGTAGGCCTGCCACCTGTCGAGCGCTGGGAAGGGTGGCAGACCCACCGCCAACGTCGATTGGGTGGCACACCTACCGCTCAGGGGGGGCGCGAACGCAGAATCGTGCCTCCATCCCGAACGCGACCCGCAGCCCGAGACCCTGGACCAGCGACCGCCCAGCCGCCCGGTCGAGGCCCTTTCGGAGACCACACCCACACGAAGCCGCGCCAGCGCAGCCCCACCTCGACCGCGAAGCTACGCCGACGCAGCCGTAGGTCTCCGACGAACCACACCGACGCAGCCGCAGGTCCCTCACAGAGAGCCGAACGCTCAGGCGCGGCGAGCGATCTCGGCAGCCCAGTAGGTGAGGACGATGTCGGCGCCCGCGCGGCGGATGGAGGTGATTGTCTCCGAGACGGTGCGCTCGCGGTCGATCCAGCCCTTCTCGGCGGCGGCCTCGACCATCGCGTACTCGCCCGACACGGTGTAGGCGGCGACGGGCAGGTCGACGGCGGCGCGGATCGACGCGACGAGGTCGAGGTAGGCGAGCGCCGGCTTCACCATGACGATGTCGGCACCCTCGGCGACGTCGAGCAAGGTCTCGCGCAGCGCCTCGCGGGCGTTGCCGGGGTCCTGCTGGTAGGTCTTGCGGTCGCCCTGGAGGGAGGAGTCGACGGCCTCGCGGAACGGTCCGTAGAACGCCGACGCGTACTTCGCGGCGTAGGCGAGGATCGCGACGTCGGTGTGCCCCGCGTCGTCGAGCGCCTCGCGCACCACCGCGACCTGGCCGTCCATCATGCCGCTCGGGCCCACGAGGTGGGCCCCCGACTCGGCCTGCACGACGCCCATCCGACCGTAGATCTCCAGCGTCGCGTCGTTGTCGACGCGACCCTGGTCGTCGAGCACGCCGCAGTGGCCGTGGTCGGTGAACTCGTCGAGGCACAGGTCGGCCATGACGAGCAGGTCGTCGCCGACCTCGTCGCGGGCGTCGGCCAGGGCGACGTTGAGGATGCCGTCGGGGTCGAGCGCCCCGGAGCCGACCGCGTCCTTGCGCTCGGGCACGCCGAACAGCATGACGCCGCCCAGGCCGAGACCGGCCGCCTCACGCACCGCCTCACGGGCCGACGCGCGCGTGTGCTGCACGACGCCCGGCATGCTCGCGATGGGCTTGGGCTCGGTGAGCCCCTCCGCCACGAACATCGGCAGGACCAGCTGCGACGGCTCCGTGCGCGTCTCGCGCACGAGCGCCCGCATGGCGGGCGTCGTGCGGAGACGGCGCGGTCGGTGGACGGGCGGTCGGCCCGGCGACCGACGACCCAGCGACGGTCGGTCCTGGGACGTCACGTCAGGCCTTGCGCCGCGACGACGGCTTCTTCTGCGACGGCTTCAGCACCGGCTCTCCCGCCTCCAGGAAGGCAAGGCGACGGGCGGCACCGAACTCGGCGAGCGCGTCCGCGAGGACGTCCGCCGACGGCTGCTCGGCGAGGACGTCGACCCGCAGGCCGTGCTCCTCCGCCGTCTGCGCCGTGGCCGGGCCGATGCACGCGATGATCGTCGACGCGTGCGGCTTGCCCGCGATCCCGACCAGGTTGCGCACCGTCGAGCTCGACGTGAACAGCACCGCGTCGAACTTGCCGGTCTTGATCGCCTCACGCGTCGGCGCCGGCGGCGGCGCCGCCCGCACCGTGCGGTAGGCGGTCACGTCGTCGACCTCCCAGCCGAGGTCCTGCAGGCCGGCCACGAGCGTCTCGGTGGCGATGTCGGCGCGCGGCAGGAACACCCGGTTGATCGGGTCGAGCAGCTCATCGAACGGCGGCCAGTCCTCGACCAGGCCGCGAGCCGACTGCTCGCCGCTTGGCACGAGGTCGGCGCGGATGCCCCAGGTGCTGATCGCCTCGGCGGTCTTCTCGCCGACGGCGGCGATCTTCAGGCCCGAGAACGCGCGCGCGTCGAGGCCGTACTCCTCGAACTTCTCGCGCACGGCCTTCACGGCGTTCGCGCTGGTGAACGCGACCCACTCGTAGCGGCCCTCGACGAGGCCGCGGACGGCCTTGTCCATCTGCTGGGGGTTGCGGGGCGGCTCGACGGAGATCGTCGGCACCTCCTCCGACACCGCGCCGTAGGAGCGCAGGCGCGCGGCCAGGCCGGCCGACTGCTCCTTCGTGCGCGGCACGAGCACGCGCCAGCCGTACAGCGGCTTCGTCTCGAACCACGACAGCGCCTCACGCATCGCGACGACCTCGCCGACGACGGTGATCGCCGGCGACGTCATGGCCGCGGCCTTCGCGTCCACGGCGATGTCGGCGAGCGTCGACACGACGGTCGTCTGCTCGGTCGTGGTGCCGACGCGGGTCATGGCGACGGGCGTCTCCGGGGAGCGTCCCGCCTCGATCAGGCCGGCGGCGGCCTCACCGATGCGCGCGACCGCCGACAGCAGCACGAGCGTGTCGGTGCCGGCGTGGTCGGCCCAGGTGATGGTGGCGTCGCCGACGCTGACCACGCGGTACTGGCGGTGCGCCTTGTTGGTCAGCGGCACGCCCGCGTAGGCGGGGACGCCGGTGACGGACGAGACGCCGGGCACGATCTCGAAGGCGATGCCGGCCTTCGCGCACGCGGCGGCCTCTTCGGGCGCCGTGGCGTACGTGAACGGGTCGCCGCTGACGAGACGCACGACGTGCGCGCCGGTCTTGGCGTGCCGGACGACGAGCCGGGCGCGCGCGGCGTGGGTGAGGGCGGTGCCGTCCTCACCGACGCCGCCGTCCACGACCTCGACGCCCTCGGGCACGAGGGCAGCCTGGTCGGGCTGCTCGATGATGGCGACGTCGGCCTCGGCGATGAGCTCGGCCGCGCGGACGGTCAGCAGGCTGGCGTCGCCCGGACCGGTGCCGACGAAGCTGACGTGCCCCAGCGGCTTCGGGCTCCGCTTGGGCGCGGGGTCCTGCTTCGCGGGTGCCTCGACGGTGGCGGTGGTGGGTGGTGTCACGGTGTCGGTCTTCTTCCTGGACTGCCGGGTGGTCATGAGGTGGGTCCGATCGATGTGCCGGACGGGGTGTCGGCCATCAGCTCGGACGCACCTTCGGCGAGCATCTCGGCAGCGAGACGTTCGCCGACCGCTGCCGGCTCGCTGAGCGGGCCGGAGGCGGACAGGCGGATGGTGGGTGAGCCGGAGGGGTCTCCGACCACAGCGCGCAGCCACAGCTCGTCGCCGTCGTCTCCCCAGACGACGTCGGCGAGCGCACCGACGGGTGCGCTGCACCCTGCCTCCAGCGCGGAGAGCAGGGAACGTTCGGCGGTGACGGCGGCCCGGGTGTCCGGGTCGTCGAGCACGGCGAGGATCGTAGCGGTCTCGGCGTCGTCGGCGCGACACTCGCAGGCCAGGGCCCCCTGGCCGGGCGCGGGGAGCACCTGGATCGGGTCGAGCACCTCGGTGGCCTCGTCCTCCCGGCCCAGGCGCAGGAGCCCGGCGCGGGCGAGGACGACGCCGTCGAGCTCGCCCGACGTGACCTTGCCGATGCGGGTGTCGACGTTGCCGCGCACGGGCACGATCTCGACGCCGAGCCCCAGCGCGTTGAGCTGTGCGGCGCGACGCGGCGAGCCGGTGCCCACCCGGGAGCCGGGCGGCAGCTCGCCCAGGGTGAGCCCGTCGCGCGCGACGAGCACGTCGCGGGGGTCCTCCCGCGACGTGACGGCCGCGAGGGTCAGGGCCGGGTCGGGCGTCGTCGGCAGGTCCTTCAGCGAGTGCACGGCGAGGTCGACCCGACCCTCCAGCACCGCCTCGCGCAGGGCCGCGACGAACACGCCCGTGCCGCCGATCTGCGTGAGGGGGGCCTGGTTCCGGTCGCCCTCGGTGCTGACCGTCACGAGCTGGACCTCGACACCGGTCAGCTCGGTGATGCGGGCGGCCACCTGCCCCGACTGGGTGGTGGCGAGGGCGCTGGCACGGGTGCCGAGACGCAGGGGGGCGCGGTCGCTCATCCCTTGCCTCCCTTCACCTGCGTGACGGCATCGACCGTGGCGGGGTCGAGCGCGAACAGGTCCGACAGTGCGTCGGCGTACGTGAGACCTGCCGGACCGTCGACCAGCTGCTGCACGCGCACCGTCGGCGCGTGGATCAGCTTGTCCGCGACCCGCTTCAGCGCGATCCTGACCTGCTCGACCTGCTCCGGCGCGAGACCGTCGAGGCGGCCCAGCAGACGCGCCGTCTCGGCCTCCACGACCTCGGTGGCCATGCTGCGCAGCGCCTTCACGGTCGGCGTCACGCGCGACTGGGCCTTGGCGGCCAGGAAGCTGCGCACCTCGTCGGCGACGATCGCCCGCACCTGCTCCACGTCGCCGGCCAGCTCGGCGTTCTCCGAGCGCGCGGCGAGCGTGACCAGGTCGATGACGGTCACCCCGTCGAGCTCGCCCACGCCAGGGGCGACGTCGCGCGGCAGCGCCAGGTCGACGAACACCATCTCCTCGGACCGGCGACCGCCGCGGGCGAGGGCAGCGGCCACCCGGTCGGTCTCGAAGACCGACCCGGCCGCGCCGGTACAGCTGATGACGACGTCGGCGGCCGCCAGCTCGACGTCGAGCGCCTCCCAACGGACGGCGCTCACCCCGAACGTGGCGACCAGCTCGTAGGCGCGCTGGAACGTGCGGTTCGCGACCATGATCCGACGCGGCTCGACACCACGCTCCACGAGCGTGCGGACGGCGAGGCTGGCCATCGTGCCCGCACCCGCCACCAGGAACCGGGTGTCGGGCTCGAGCACCACGTCGCCCACGGCGTCGAGGCCGGCCGTCACCGTCGACGGCGCCAGCCGGTCGATCCCGGTCTCCGCGTGCCCCCGCTTGCCGATCCGCAACGCCTGCTGGAACAGCGCGTTCAGCGCCGAGCCGACCGTCGACTCCGCCTGGCCCGTGTGCAGCGCCTGACGTACCTGGCCCAAGATCTGGCTCTCGCCGAGGATCATCGAGTCCATGCCCGCCGCCACCGAGAACAGGTGCGCGACCGCGGAGTCGTCGTAGTGCACGTACGCGTGCGACACGAGGTCCTCGCGCCCGAGGCCCGCGTGCTCGGCCAGCAGGTGCGAGACGTCCTCCAGGGCGTTGTGGAACCGGTCGGCCTCCACGTACACCTCGACCCGGTTGCACGTGGAGATGACGGCGGCCTCCGTGACCGACGCGGTCTCCAGCGCCCGGTGCGCGAGCTTGACCGCCGCGTCGGTGTCGAGCGACGCGCGCTCCAGCACGTCGATCGGGGCCGACCGGTGGGACATGCCCACCACCAACACGCTCATGCCGACACCTCCGTGGGAAGAGCACGGTACGGACGTGCCGGCACGAGGTGCCCATCGTTCGCGCCCCCGCAAGCGGGAGGTGCCCCCAGCTGGCGCTCGCTCATGCCGTCTCCGCCTTCCGCTGCTCGTGGTACGCGAGGATCTGCAGCTCGACCGAGAGGTCGACCTTGCGCACCTGCACGTGGGGCGGCACCTGCAGCACGGCAGGTGCGAAGTTGAGGATGCTCGTGACACCGGCGGCGACGAGCCGGTCGGCGACCTCCTGCGCGGCCTCGCCGGGCACCGCGACCACGGCGATCGCGATGGCGTGCTCCGCGACGACGGCGTCGAGCACGTCGAGCGGACGCACCTCGACGTCGCCGACCGTGCTGCCCACGCGGGACGGGTCGGTGTCGAGGACGGCCGCCACGCGGATGCCGCGCGGCGCGAAGCCGCCGTAGGTCGAGAGGGCCGAGCCGAGGTTGCCGGCGCCGACGATGACGACGTCCCACGTCTGCGTCTGCCCGAGGCCCCGCGCGATCTGGTACTGCAGGTACTCGACGTCGTAGCCGACTCCGCGGGTGCCGTAGGAGCCGAGGTGGGAGAGGTCCTTGCGCACCTTCGCGGGGTTCACGCCCGCGGCCTCGGCCAGCTCGACCGACGAGCAGGTCGCGGCACCCGCGTCGGCGAACGTCTGCAGCACCCGCAGGTACAGCGGCAGGCGGGCGAGCGTCGCGTCAGGGACGTCGCGGGTCGCCGATGCCGCCGCGGGATCGGGGGTCCCGGTCGGGGTCTCGCGCAGAAGGGTCACGGTGCTCCATCGCGCCGCAAAGGATTCACCCGACGTGGGCGGGCAGCGCACGGATCAGTTTACGAGCTTGTGAACGACGGAACAAAATCGACGACGGGGGTGGGTGGGATTCCTCACACGGGCCGTGGTAGGGCGACGCCGCTCCTCACCGCCCCACTCGCTCGTGCTCAGCGTGCAGGGCGGTCGAGTGCCGCGACCAGCCGGGCCGGCGTCACGCGGAAGAAGTCGTGCTGACGGCCGTCGACGAACACCACCGGCACCATCGCGTGGAAGAGGCGCACGAGCTCGGGGTCGGTGTCGACGTCGACCCGTGCCCAGTCGCTGCCCTGCTCGGCGCAGACCCGCTCGACCTCCGCCTCGGCCGCCTCGCACAGGTGGCAGCCGGCGCGGCTGTACACGACCACCCGGGCGTCGTGAGCGTGCGGCACGGCAGGGGCGTGCCCGGCGGAACCGGGGGCCGACGGCACGTCGTCGGACGCCCCGGCGCGGCGACGGAACAGGCTCATCGGGCCTGGAGGCCGAGGTCCTGGCTGCGCGCCAGCGCCCGCAGCCGACCCTTGGCGACCTTGCCGGTGGCGGAGTGCGGCAGCCCCTCGACCACGACGACCTGGCGCGGCTGCTTGAACCGGGCCAGTCGCGTGGAGCAGTGCTCCAGCACCCGGGCCTCGAGACCGTCCGTGGCTGCACCGTCCCCGGCGACGACGAACGCCACGACCGCCTCGCCGGTCTGCTCGTCCGGGAGACCGACGACCGCCACCTCGGCGACGTCGTCGAGCTCGGCGACCACGAGCTCGACCTCGGCCGGGTAGACGTTGAAACCCGACACGATCACGAGCTCACGGACCCGGTCGACCAGCGTGAGGTCGCCGGTGTCGTCGAGGTAGCCGATGTCGCCCGTCGGGTACCAGCCGTCGTCGCGCGGACCGTCGGACCCGTCGGGCCAGTAGCCGGAGAAGAGGTTGCGTCCGCGCACCCACACCTCGGCCGGGTCACCGGGCTCGGCGTCCTGCCCGCTGGTGTCGACGAGGCGCAGCTCGACGCCCGGCAGCGGACGTCCGACGGAGCCGGGCCGCGGGGGCACGCCGTCCGGGCGGCCCGACGCGAGCGTCGCGGTGATGACGGGGGCGGTCTCGGTGAGCCCGTAGCCCTGCTCGACGACGTGCCCCGACGACGCCGCGAACTCCGCGGCGAGCTCGGGGTCGAGCGTGGAGGCACCGCTCAGCACGTGCTTGACGCCGGCGAGGTGCTCGCGCAGGTCGGCGCGGCCCGCCCACGCGGCGACCACCGGCGGGGCGAGGGCCACGTTCGTGACCCCCTCGTCGCGGATCGTGCGCAACAGGCCGGCCGGGTCGAAGCCGTCGACCATGACGACCCGCGCGCCCTGCCGCACAGCTTGGCCGAGCACGGCGTTCAGCCCGTAGATGTGGAACATGGGCAGCAGCCCGAGCACGACGTCGTCGGGCGTGACGATCGGCGGCTCGACCGCTGCGGTCTGCTCGATGTTGGCGAGCAGGGCACGGTGCGTCAGGATCGCGCCCCGCGGCTTGCCGCTCGTGCCCGACGTGTAGAGCACGACCGCCGGCGCCTCCTCGTCGCGGGGCGCGGCCGGCTCCACGTCGGGGGCGTCGCGCAGGAGACGGTCGAACGCGACCTCGCCCTCGCGTGGCGAAGTGCCGTCGACGACGACGAGGACGTCGAGGTCGGCCACCGCGGCACGCACCTGCTCCACGGCGCTCTCGTCGCACAGCACGACCCGCGCGCCGGAGTCGGCCAGCATGCGGCCGATCTCGCGCTCGGTCGAGCGCGGGTTGACGGGGACGGCGACCATCCCGCCGCGCAGGATCCCGAAGTAGGCGACGGCGAGGTCGATCCGGTTGGCCATCACGAGCGCGACGCGGTGCCCGGCGCGCAGGCCGACGCCGCTCAGCGCGCGGGACGCGGCGTCGACGTCGGCGTCGAGCTGTGCCCACGTCCGCTCCTGCCGTCCGCCGCGGTGCTCGACGAGGGCCACGGCCTCGGGCGAGCGTCGCGCGGCGGCGCTGACCAGCGCGGACACGTTCGAGGAGGTCACGACGCGAGTCAACCACAGAGGGCCAGCCCGCCGCGCCCCTCTCCCACCCCCTTCCGGTCCCCCCGTTTCGTGGACCTTGCGCCGGTTTCGGCGCCGGATTCCGTCATCAGGTCCGCAAAACGCGGGGAAGGGACGGGGAACCCGATAGGTTCGGGTCATGTCCAGCCAGCGGGTCCCCCGGCCGGGGCCGAACCTGCGGTCGCGGTCGGTGCTCGCCGGCCAGGCTGCGGCGGCCGCGAGCGAGGTCGAGCACTGGCTCGCCCCCGATCCCGACCCCGACGCCGCGGCGTTCTTCGACGTCGACAACACGATCATGCAGGGCGCGTCGATCTACCACTTCGCGCGCGGGCTGCACCAGCGCGACTTCTTCACCACGGGCGACATCGTCAAGGCCGCGTGGCAGCAGGTCTACTTCCGCCTGGCCGGCGTCGAGGACCCGGAGCACATCGCGAAGGCCCGCTCCTCGGCGCTCGCGTTCATCGCGGGCCACGACGTGTCCGAGCTGGAGGAGATCGGCGAGCAGATCTTCGACGAGCACATGGCGCACAAGATCTGGCCCGGCACCCGCGCGCTGGCCCAGCAGCACCTCGACGCCGGGCAGCGGGTCTGGCTCGTGACCGCCGCGCCCATCGAGATCGCGGCGGTCATCGCCCGACGCCTCGGCCTCACGGGCGCCCTCGGCACCGTGGCCGAGCACGTCGACGGCACCTACACCGGCGAGCTGGTCGGTGAGCTGCTGCACGGCGAGGGCAAGGCCGTCGCCGTGCGCGCGATCGCCGAGCGCGAGGGCCTCGACCTCGAGCGCTGCTACGCCTACTCCGACTCCAGCAACGACCTGCCGATGCTCTCGCTGGTGGGCCACCCCTGTGCGATCAACCCCGACCCCCGGCTGCGCGCGCACGCGAAGGCGCAGGGCTGGGACGTGCGCGACTACCGCACCGGGCGCAAGGTCGCGCTCGCCGGCACGCGCGCCGCCGGCGTGGCCGTCGCGGGAGCCGCCGCCTGGCAGGCGGTCCGGACGCTGCGTCGGTCGCGCTGACCTGCACCGGCGTCGTGTTGGCCGGCTCGTTACCTGAGAACTCCTGACAGGAACCTCCTCAGGTGCTTAAGATCGTCCAGATCTTCGGGAGGGATCATGGAGGGTTGGACGGGAGCACTGCGCGCCGCGCTGCGGCTCGCCCTGCTGACGCCTGACGACCTGCGCCTGGCCATGGCGCTGGCCGAGCCGGCACCCGCGTCGCACGCGGCGTTCTCCAGCGGCCCCGTGGATCCCGACGGCGACCCTGAGGCCCTGCGGCTGCGCGCCCTCGTCGACCTCGCCCGCGAGGGCGACGTCGACGCCTTCGGCCAGCTCTACGACCACTACGTCACCGGCATCTACCGGTTCATCTACTACCGCGTCGGCTCCCAGACCCTGGCCGAGGACCTCACCAGCGAGACGTTCGTGCGCGGGCTGCGGGCCATCCAGCGGTTCAGCTGGCAGGGCAAGGACTTCGGCGCCTGGCTCACGACGATCGCCCGCAACCTGGTGGTCGACCACTTCAAGTCCGGTCGTGCGCGGCTGGAGATCGTCTCCGACGACGTGCCGGAGGGCCCGCAGAGCGCTCCGAGCACCGAGGACGACGTGATGGCGCTGCTCTCCAACGAGATGCTGTTCGCCGCCGTGGCCGAGCTGCCGACGGAGCAGCGCGAGTGCGTCCTCATGCGCTTCATCCAGGGCCTGAGCATCGCCCAGACCGCCGCCGCGCTCGGGCGCACCGAGGGTGCGATCAAGCAGCTGCAGCTGCGCGCCGTGCGCAACCTCGCGAAGAAGATGCCCGAGGACGCACGATGAGTCCGAGATTCCTCGCGCGCACCGCGTCACGTTCCCGTAACCCGCACGTCTTCATGGTCGTTGGACCTCGTACCACCACGACCACAGACAGGACGACGCGATGATCCGCCGACCGGGCCGCGACGACGCCCAGGACTTCCACGACGCGTGGGAGTCCGGTGCGCACGGCACGGGCCAGGTCGCCGAGCTCGTCCGCACCGCGCAGACCCTGCGCGCGTCGGCCACCGTCGCACCCCGCCCCGAGTTCGCCTCGGCGCTGCGCGAGCGTCTGATGACCGAGGGCCAGACCGTCCTCGTCCCTGCTCCTGGCGCCTCCCGTCGCACCGCCGACGCGGCTGCCGGCGCACCGGCCGCCGCCCCGTCGCGTGCACGGCGCCGGCTCGCCACCGCCGCGGTCGCAGCCGTGTCGTCCCTCGGCGTCGTAGGCCTCGTGGCCGGCAGCGCCTCGGCCCTCCCGGGCGACGTGCTCTACCCGGTCAAGCGGACGGTCGAGGACGTCGAGCTCGCCCTGCACCGCTCCGACGAGGCGCGCGGCACCCAGCGCCTCGAGCTCGCGACCGAGCGGCTGCGCGAGGTCCGCGCCGTGATCGCCGACGGCTCGCCCGCTGCGCGCGGGCAGGTGCCCGCCCTGCTCGACGAGTTCAGCACGCAGGCCGAGCAGGGCTCGGCCTCGCTGTTCGACGCCTACGACACCGACGGCTCGACGGCCTCCATCGAGACCGTCAACGACTTCGCCGCCGCGTCCGCGGTCGACCTCACGACCATCGCCGCCGACGTGCCCGCCGACGCGTCGGAGTCGTTCTCCGCTGCGGCCGCTGCGGTCACCGACCTCGCCGGACAGGCCGGCCGGCTCTGCGCCAGCTGCGGCACCGCCGACCTCGGCTCGCTGGTCGGCGTCGTCCGCTCGGTGCTCGCCCCGGCCGACTCCGACTCGGGGTCGCGACGCGAGGCCTCGGCTGGCCGCTCCTCCGCCGCGCCGTCGCCGTCGACGGCTGGTGGCTCCGCCGCTCCGTCGACGATCACCCCGTCCACCACTCCGCCGCTCGTGCAGGTGCCGACCGTGCCCGCGCCGTCGCCCACCGCGACGCCGCGCAAGGGCCTCGGCACCGTCACCGACCCGCTGCTGGGCGGTCTGCTGGGCGACGACGACCAGGAGGGCCTCGTGCCCGGCCTGCTCGGCGGTCTGCTCGGCCCCAAGAAGTAGCACGCGCCACGTCGTCGTCGGCCCGGCGCGGCACGGGTGTGCCGTGACCGCCCGAGCATCACGGGCTCTGCTCAGAAGAAGGCGTTGCCTCGCTCGACGAGCAGCTGGTAGAGCGTCTGCTGGATCGTCTCGCGCACCTGGTCGGTGACGTTGAACAGCAGCATCGGGTCGTCGGCCGCGTCGGGCTCGTAGGCGTCGGTGCGGATCGGCTCGCCGAACTCGATGATCCACTTGCTGGGCAGCGGGATCATGCCGAGCGGTCCGAGCAGCGGGAAGAACGGCGTGATGGGCAGGTACGGCAGCCCCAGGAGCCGCGCCAACGACGGCACGTTGCCGACCAGCGGGTAGATCTCCTCGGCGCCGACGATCGAGACGGGCACGATCGGGACCTGGGCCCGCAACGCCGACGACACGAACCCGCCGCGGCCGAAGCGCTGCAGCTTGTACCGCTCGGCGAAGGGCTTGCCGATGCCCTTGAAGCCCTCGGGCCACACGCCGGCGATCTCGCCGGAGCCCAGCAGACGCTCGGCGTCCTGCGTGCAGGCGAGCGTGGCGCCGGCACGTCGCGCGACCTGGCCGACGAACGGCAGGGCGAACACGAGGTCGGCACCCAGCGGACGCAGGTCGCGACCCCCGTGGCGCTTGACCGCGTAGCCCGTCATCAGTCCGTCGATCGGCACGGTGCCGGAGTGGTTGGCCACGAGCAGCGCGCCGCCCTCGCTCGGGATGTTCTCCGCACCGCGGACCTCGAGCCGGAACCACTTCTCCGCGATGGGCTCGAACGCGGCCGTGAGGACCTCGGCGAGCTGCGGGTCGAAGCCGAAGTCGTCGACCTCGAAGTCGCCCGAGAGCCGCTTGCGCAGCGCCGCGACCGCGACGGCCAGCCGGTGCTCCCAGTCGCTGCCGAGGATCCGCTGCGCCGCCTGGACGACCGCCACGAGCACCTCCTCGACGGGCAGGCCCGGCAGGGTGGCTCGACCCGACGCCGTGCGCGTCTCGCGGGCGGCCTCCTCGGCCGCGGCCGCCGCAGCAGCGGCGGCGTCCTCCTCCGTGACGGCTCGCAGGTGCGGTGTCGCGTCGGGCCCCGAGGCGCTCGTCGACCGCCGAGGCCGCGACGGCGAGCCGCTCGCGGTCGACGTCGAGGCCTTGGGGCGACCCGCGCCGCTCTTCTTCGCCCCCGTCGTGTTCGCCGCAGTCTTGCGGGGCTTCTCGCGCGCCGGTGTGGTCGGCTCGACCGTGGGCGTGGTGGGGGTCTCGGGCTTGGCCGTGCGGGCGGGCTTGGTGGTGCTGCTCTCGGTCGTCGCCGACGCCGCAGCCTTTCGGACGGGCTTGCGCGGCGCGGCCTTGCCGCCGGCGAGTGACCGCGCGCCGGACGACGGTGAACCCCCGCGGGTGCCCCGGCCCGCGGCGCCGTCGGTGCCGATGGTGCGACGTTCGTCGTTCATCCGTGACCTCCCAGACGTGCCAGGACCCCGGGTCGCTGCGCGGCCCGGAACTCCTCGAACACCTCCTCGGTGGTGGCCGTCGGCTCGTACCCGAAGATGTCGCGCAGGGCGGAGATGTCGACGGCCCGACCGTGCATGAGCAGACGGTGCAGGTCGGGCGAGATCTCCCCGCCCATGCTGCGCACGACCCGTGCGGCGGCGGCACCGAAGCCGATCGCCGGCAGCGGGACGGTGGGCTTGCCGAGGCGTCGGGCGATCTGCGACAGCAGCAGGACACCGGGCCCGGCCGCGTTGAAGGTGCCCGGACGATCCTTCGTCACCGCCTCGGCGATGATCTCCAGGGTGTCGTGCAGCGACAGGAACTGCAGGCGCGGGTCGAACCCGAGCACCGACGGCAGCAGCGGGTTGCGCAGGTAGCTGTGCAACGGGCTCTCGATCTGCGGGTGCAGGGTCTGCGCGGCGCGCAGCGTCGTGATGAGGATCTCGGGGCGACGTCGGCTGAAGCCACGCACGTACGACTCGGCCTCGACGACGTCCTTCGGGAACCCGGTGCGGACGCCGCCGCGGGCGGAGTCGGACTCGCGGAACAGCGCGGGGTCGCGCGAGGAGGAGCCGTAGACGGCCGCGGACGAGCCGACGACCAGCTTGGAGACGGTCGCGGACCGCTGGCACGCGGCGAGCAGCTGCATCGTGCCGATGACGTTGCGCTCCTTGACGCCGCCACCACCGCCGAAGCGGTGGCTCGCGGGGGCGAGGTCGAGGTGGACGACGGTGTCGACGTCCTCGACGGCGATGACCTTGGCCACCACCGGGGTGCGGATGTCGGCGCGGACGAACTTGACGCCGCCGAGGTCACCGACGGGGGGACGCAGGTCGATCCCGACCACCCGGTCGATGCCGGCGGACGCGCCGAGCTCGGCCAGGTGTCGCGAGACGCGCGACGCGAGGGTCCCGGAGACCCCCGTGACGAGGACGACCCGCCCCATGGGGCCTACTTGCCGAGCTTGCGGCGCTGGACGCGGGTGCGCTTGAGCATCTTGCGGTGCTTCTTCTTCGACATCCGCTTACGACGCTTCTTGATGACTGAACCCACGAAACAAACCTCTACTCGGTGCGGTACTGGCGGAGGACCAGCCTACGCGACGGTGGACGGACCGACTCAGCCGGCCTCGTAGAACGACTTCTGGAGGTACTCGCGCACCGCCTGCTCGGGCACGCGGAAGCTCCGGCCCACGCGCAGGGCCTCCAGCTCGCCGTTGTGGACGAGCCGGTACACGGTCATCTTGGAGACGCGCATCTGCGCAGCAACCTCCGCGACGGTCAGGAAGGTCGTTCCTGCAGTCATGGTCCTCACCTCTTCCAGGGCACCGCGCACCCCCGGCTTCCCCTCCGGGAGTCGGCGCGGCTCGTGCTCGCAGCGTAGTGCCTCCTGGGGCTCCAGGGATAGCCGAGACGGAACGAGTTCCACGAGACCCGTGTGATCGGGACGTCCGGCCCGGGTCCAGGACCGGGTGGACGTGCCCCCGATGGTCAGAGGTGCGGGTCGAGACCGAGCAGCGGGAAGGTGTCGGTGCGTGCCGCGAGGATGTTGCGGTCGAGCCAGCTGGCCGGGTCGTAGCCCATCTCCCAGGCGCGGAACGAGGCCGAGCGTCCGTCGGTCATCCGCTGCGGCGCGCGCACGCCCCGCAGCCGCTCGACGTGGTCGCGCCAGCCCTGCGAGGTGGCGGCCTCCGGGTCGACGTCGTGGTCGGCGACGATGCCCAGCAGGTGCGTCCACGCCCGCGGCACGACCTCGGTCACGGCGTAGCCTCCGCCACCGGTGGCGACCCACCGGCCGCCGCACACCTCGCGCGCGAGGTCGCGGATGGCGAGGTACGACGCGCGCTGGCCGTCGACGCTGAGCATGAGGTTGGTGAGCGGGTCGTCCATGTGGGAGTCGCAGCCGTGCTGGCTGATGATGATCTCCGGGCCGAACTCGCGGATCACGTCGGGCACGACGGCGTGGAACGCGCGCAGCCAGCCGGCGTCGGACGTGCCGGGCGGCAGCGGGACGTTGACCGCCGTGCCCTCGGCCCCCTCCGCGCCCGTCTCCGTCGACCAGCCGGTGCCGGGGAACAGCGACTGCGGGCCCTCGTGGATCGAGATCGTGAGCACCCGCGGGTCGTCGTAGAACATCGCCTGGACGCCGTCGCCGTGGTGCGCGTCGACGTCGAGGTAGACGACCTTCTGCGCACCCTGGGCCAGCAGCCAGGCGATGCCGACGCCGAGGTCGTTGTAGATGCAGAAGCCGCTCGCCGAGCCGGGCATGGCGTGGTGCAGGCCGCCCGAGACGTTGACGGCGTGCGTGTTCTGCCCGGTCCACACGCGCCGTACGGCCTCGAGCGTGGCGCCGGCGATCAGCGCGCTGGCGTCGTGCATGCCGCCGAAGACGGGGTTGTCCTCGGTGCCCAGCCCGACGCTGGGGTCGGCGTGGGTGGGGTGCACCGACAGCTTGCGCACCTTCTCGACGTAGACGGGCGTGTGCACGGTGCAGAGCTGCTCGTCGGTGGCCGGCTCGGCACCGACGACCTCGAGGTGGTCGAGCACGCCGAGCTCGCCCGCGAGCACCATCGTCAGGTCGACGCGCACCGGCGCCATCGGGTGCGCGGCTCCGAAGTCGTAGCCGGTGAGACGGTCGTCGAAGACGAGGCAGGGCCCCCCTGTGGCCTGGCCAGGGGTCTGCTCCGCCTCGTCGGCGGGTCCGTGCGGGGCGCGGTCCGGCATGGTCGAAGCCTACGACCCCGACAGCTCGGCCGAGCGTCGCGCCGCCGCCCGCACGCCCGCGCGCAGGCCCTCGTCGACCCCGTGCTCGTCGAAGGTGGTGATCGCGGCGTGCGTCGTCCCGTTCGGCGACGTGACCCGACGCCGCAGCTCCGCGGGCTCGTCGTCGGAGTCGGCGAGCAGCGCCGCAGCGCCGCGCAGCGTCTGCTCCGTCAGCGTGCGCGCCGTCTCGCGGTCGAGCCCGGCGTCGACGCCGGCGTCGATCATCGCCTCCGCCAGGTAGAACACGTAGGCCGGGCCCGAGCCGGAGACGGCCGTGACGGCGTCCTGCTGCTCCTCGGGCACGACCGCCACGCGGCCACCGGTCTCCAGCAACGCCACGACCGCGGCCAGCCGCTCCTCGTCGCACGCGCGTCCGGGCGAGACGCCGAACATCCCCTCCCCGACCACCGCAGGAGTGTTCGGCATCGCGCGGACCACGGCGACGCCGTCGGCCAGGGCGTCCTCGTAGGCGGCGATGCGCACGCCCGCCGCGAGGGAGAGCACGGTGGCCGCAGGGTCGACGTGGGGGGCGACGTCCTGCACGATCGCCGCGACGTCCTGCGGCTTGACGACCACGAGCACGACGGCGGCGCGCTGGACGGCCGTGGCGGGGTCGGTGGTCTGCACGCCGTAGCGGGCGCGCAGGTCGGCGGCGCGCTCCTCGACCTTCTCGCTCACGACGAGGTCGCCGGGACGTCGGCCCGACGCGACGAACGCCGACAGCAGCGTCTCGCCCATCACCCCGCCGCCCAGGATGGCGATGCGGTCGGGGTCGGTACCGCCGGAGTGGGGGCCACCGGTCTGGAGGTCCGTCGTCGTGCCGCTCATGGCGCCACCCTAGGCCGCGCAGCGGTCGCCGCCGGGCGCGGGCGTACCGTCGGGCCGTGCGCCGCATCGACCCGTTCCTCGTGCTCCTGCTCGGCGCCGCGGCCCTCGGCTCGTTCCTGCCGGCCACGGGCACGACGTTCGAGGTCGTGCGCACGGTCTCGACCGTCGGCATCGGGCTGCTCTTCTTCCTCTACGGCGCACGCCTCTCGACGGCCGAGACGGTACGCAACCTGAAGCACTGGCGGCTCCAGCTGAGCATCCTCAGCATCACGTTCGTGGTGTTCCCGGTGCTCGGTCTCGGCACGCGGCTGCTCCCGGACTCCTGGCTCGCACCGCAGCTCGCCGCGGGGCTGCTGCTGCTCACCCTGGTGCCGTCGACCGTGCAGGGCTGCGTGGTCTACACGCGGCTCGCGGGCGGCAACGTCGCGGCGGCGGTCGTCAGCGCGTCGACGTCGAACCTGCTGGGCGTGCTCCTGACGCCGCTGCTCGTCGCGCTCCTGATGGGCGGCGAGGCACGTGTCGACGCCGGGTCGGTGCTGCGCATCGTGCTCCAGCTGCTGGCCCCCTTCGCGCTCGGGCAGCTGCTGCGTCCGCTCGTGGGGGCGTGGGTCGAGCGCCACGACAAGGGCCTGAAGCGCTTCGACCGGTCGACCATCCTGCTGATCGTCTACGTCGCGTTCAGCGAGGGCACCGAGGCCGGGATCTGGTCGGCCGTCCCGCTGCACGACTTCGCGGTCGTGGCCGTGCTGGCGGCTGCCCTCCTCGCCCTGGGGCTCGCGTGGTGCACCGCGTGGGGCCGGCTGGTCGGGTTCGACCGCGGCGACCGGGTGGCGCTCCTGTTCTGCGGGAGCAACAAGAGCCTCGCGAGCGGGCTGCCGATGGCCACGGTGCTCTTCCCGAGCGACGTCGTGGCCTTCGTGGTGCTGCCGCTGATGATCTACCACCAGATGCAGCTCGTGGTCGGCTCGGTGCTGGCCGGACGGCTCGGGAGGTCGGCGCCGGCGGCCTAGGTCGAGCGGGTCCCTACTTCCGGTGACCCGTCACGGCGAGGGCGACGCTGAGCCCGACCATCGATGCTCCACCCAGGGCGCCGACGGCCTCGCCGCGGCGGGGCGAGCGGGCGAACCAGCCGCGCAGCGCACTGGCCACGACCGCCCACACACCGTCGCTGACCAGGCCGATCGCGAAGGCGACGAGTCCGAGCAGCAGCATCTGCACCGGCACGTGGCCCGCGCCGCGGTCGACGAACTGCGGCAGCACGGCGGCGAAGATCATGAAGGCCTTCGGGTTGGTGAGCCCCACCACGAACCCCTGGCGCAGGGCCGTCGGCAGCGACAGCGGGGCGCGGGTCGCGGTGCCGTCGACGTCGGTCATCGAGAGCTGCTTGCGGTGGCGGACGGCCTGCACGCCGAGCCACACCAGGTAGGCCGCACCGGCCAGCTTGACGACGGTGAACGCCAGGATGGACCGCTCCAGCAGCACCGACAGGCCCGCGGTCACGAGCAGCACGATGACGAGCAGGCCGAGCGAGTTCCCGAGGACGGTCACGAGCGCGACCGCGCGACCGTAGGCGAGGGCGCGACCGATGACGAACACGACGCTCGGGCCCGGGATCGCGATGAGGACGAGCGCGGCGACGCCGAAGGCGAGCAGCTGGTCGACGGTGATCATGCCCGCATCCTGCCCGACGGGCCGCCCACCCCACACCCCTTTTTCCGCCCCCTCCCGCTGAGCGTGACGTTTCGGGGGTGGGATCGACCGATCCACCCCGCAGACGTCACACCCAGCGGCGGTGAGGGCGGGGGTCGTGGGTCAGCGGGCGGCGTGCTCGCGGGCGAACGCGAGCGCCTCGAGCAGGTCGGCCTCGCGCTCCTGCAGGTCGGCCGCCTTGCGGGTGCTGACCTCGACCACGACCTCGCCCGAGAACGACGAGGCCGCCACCTCGTGCAGGAACTCCGCGCACGGCTGCGTGCCCCGGCCGGGAACCAGGTGCTCGTCCTTCGGCGATCCCGTGCTGTCGGCGAGGTGCACGTGCGCGAGCCGCTCCCCCAGCTCGCGGGCCATCGCGACGGGGTCGTCGGCCGCGGTGGCGCTGTGGGACAGGTCGAGCGTGACGTGCGCGTACTCCTCGCCGACGGGGTTCCAGTCGGGCAGGTAGGCGTGGAACTCCCGCTTGCCGGTGCGCCAGGGGTACATGTTCTCGACGGCGAACACCAGCCCGTGCTCGTCCTCGAGCTCCGCGATGCCCTCGACGAAGCCCTTCGCGTACTCGCGCTGCCACCGGAACGGCGGGTGCACGACGACGACCGACGCGCCGACCGTGTGCGCCATCTCGGCGCTGCGCTGCAGCTTGCCCCAGGGGTCGGTGCCCCAGACCCGCTGCGTGAGCAGGAGCGTCGGCGCGTGGACCGAGACGACCGGCACCTCGTGGAACTGCGACAGCGCCAGGCACGCCTCGGCGTCGGTGCTGACCTCGTCGATGCCGACCATCACCTCGACGCCGTCGTAGCCGAGCCGCGAGGCCGCCTCGAAGCCGCTCGCCGTCGTGCCCGGGTAGACCGAGGACGTCGAGAGGGAGACGCGGAGGGGGGCGGCCATGCTCAGAGGTGCGCCAGGTGCTCGAGGAGCACGCCCTCGCGCAGCGCCCACGGGCAGATCTCGAGCTCGTCGACGCCGAACAGGTCCATGGCCGCCTCCGCCACCACGGCCCCGGCGACCATCTGGTGGGCGCGGTCGTGGGAGACGCCCGGCAGCTGCGCGATCTCCTCGACGTCGAGGTGCACGATCTCCGAGATCAGCGGACGCAGGTCGGAGCGGCGCAGCACGCGGCGCACGTACTGGCCCTCGCTCGACGACGCCGCGCCGCACATGCGCGCGAGCGAGCGGAACGTCTTGCTCGTGGCGACCGCTCGGTCGAAGTGGCCGCCGCGCAGTAGCGGGCCCGCGACGTCGGCGATGACCGAGCGTGCGTGCAGCCGCAGCTCCTCGTGCGTGCGGCCGGTGTCGAGCCAGTCGCGGGTGAGCCGTCCGGCGCCGAGGGGCACCGATCGCGCGACCGTGGGCTCCTCGTCGGCGCCCACGGCGAGCTCGAGCGAGCCGCCGCCGATGTCGAACACGCCGAGCCTGCCGGCGGACCAGCCGAACCAGCGACGCACCGCGAGGAACGTCAGGCGGGCCTCGTCCTCGCCGGGCAGCACCCGCAGGTCGACGCCCGTGGCGGCGTGGACGGCGGCCAGGACGGCGTCGGCGTTGTCGGCGTCGCGCACGGCGGACGTCGCGAAGGCGACGATGCTGGAGCAGCCGCGCTCGAGCGCCTCCGCCTTCGCCTCGCCCACGTACTTGACGAGGCGGGCGACGCCGTCGTCGGTGACGCAGTTGTCGTCACCGAGCTGCTCGGCCAGACGCAGCGGCTCCTTGAAGGAGTAGGCCGGCAGCGGGGGTCCGCCGCGGTACGCGTCGACGATGAGCAGGTGCCCGGTGTTCGACCCGATGTCGAGGACGCCCATGCGCATGCGTCCATCCTCCCACGCCGCCCGTCGGGCCGGGCTCCCCCGGCGGTTCGTAGAGTGGAGGCATGCCTGAGGTCGACCTGGGACTCCCGCGGACGTGGGTCGAGTTCGCGAACCCGGACGACGTCGACGAGGTGTTCCGCTGCGACCTGACGTGGTTGACGTCGCGCTGGACGTGCATCTTCGGCGCCGGCTGCGCGGGCATCTACGCGAGCAGCCCCGACGCCGGCTGCTGCACCCTCGGCGCGCACTTCGCCGACGCCGACGACGAGACGCGGGTGGCCGACGCCGTCGAGCGCCTGACGCCCGAGCGCTGGTACCGCCACCCCGACGGCCCGCAGCCCCTGCAGGGGGCCTGGACCGAGGTCGACGACGACGGCGACCGCAAGACGCGGGCCCTCGACGGCGCGTGCGTCTTCCACAACCCCCGCGGCTTCGCGGGCGGATACGGCTGCGCGCTGCACGGCCTGGCGCTCGAGGAGGGCGTCGAGCCGCTCACCCTCAAGCCCGACGTGTGCTGGCAGCTGCCGCTGCGCCGCCAGTTCCGCGACGTCGAGCGCGGCGACGGCACCAGCTACTCGGAGGTGCAGATCGGTGAGTACGTCCGCGCGGGCTGGGGCCCGGGCGGACACGACCTCGACTGGTACTGCTCGTCGAACACCGAGGCGCACGTGGGCCAGGAGCCGGTCTACGTCAGCAACCGCGCCGAGCTCGTCGCGCTCATGGGCGAGGCCGGCTACGCCGAGCTCGAGCGCCAGTGCGAGGACCACCTCGCATCGGGCGCCCCGAACGTCCACCCCGCGACCGCGGCGGCCCGCAGGTGAGACCACGATGACGGCCCCGCACCTCGCCCTGGTGGACCCCGGTCGTCGGGAGACGTGGGCCGTCTGGCAAGAATGGCCCATGCACCTCGACCACCTCTCGTACGCCGCCGGCCCCGCCGGCCTCGACGCCACCGTGGCCGAGCTCTCCGCGGCTCTCGGCGCGACGTTCCTCGACGGCGGCGCGCACCCGCGCTTCGGCACCCGCAACATGGTGCTCCCGCTCCGCAACCGCCAGTACGTGGAGGTCGTGGAGGTCCTCGACCACCCCGCCGCCGACAAGGCCGCGTTCGGACAGGTCGTCCGGCAGCGCTCGGAGGCCGGTGGTGGCTGGATGGCCTGGTGCGTGTCGGTCGACGACATGACCGAGGTGGAGCGGCGCATCGGCCGCCACGCGGTGCCCGGCAACCGACGTCGCCCCGACGGCTTCAACCTGGAGTGGCGCCAGATCGGCACGAGCGGCATGAAGGCCGACCCGCAGCTGCCGTACGTCACGTGCTGGGACGTGCCGCCGGAGGAGCACCCGTCGCAGATGGCACCCTCGGAGATCGCGCTCACCGCCATCGAGATGGCCGGCTCGCCCCACCGCCTGTCCGACTGGCTCGGCGAGCCCGCCGTGGACGCGCTCGAGGAGATCGCGGTCGAGTGGGTCGCGCCGCACGGCCTGCCCGGCATCATGAGCGTCTCCTTCGAGACGCCCGGCGGCGTCGTCCGCGTCTGAGCCCCGCCCCCCCCGGCGGTAGGTCACGCGCGTCGAGCCGCCCCGATGACGCGCGTAGGCGACCGCCGGACGGCATTCAGCGCCTCACCTACCGCCTGGGGAGGGAACGGCTCCGCTGTCGGACGTCGCACCTAGGGTGGGACGCATGCCCACCGCGAAGGCGCCGAAGGTCGCCAAGCCCGTCTACGCCTGCGCCGAGTGCGGCTGGACCACCAGCAAGTGGGTGGGCCGGTGCGGGGAGTGCCAGGCCTGGGGCACCGTCGACGTCGCGTCGCCGGCGGCACGCGCCGGCCGCACCGCGCCGGCCGCCACCGTCACCCCGGCGCGCCCCATCACGCAGGTCGAGGTCGAGTCGTCGCGGGCCGTCTCCTCGGGCATCGGCGAGCTCGACCGCGTCCTCGGCGGCGGCGTCACGCCCGGCGGCGTGCTACTCCTGGCCGGCGAGCCGGGGGTCGGAAAGTCCACGCTGCTGCTCGAGCTCGCCGCCCGTTGGGCGCGGCAGGGCCGGCGCACCCTCTACGTCTCGGGCGAGGAGTCGGCCGGCCAGGTGCGGCTGCGTGCCGAGCGCACCGGCGCGGTCCACGACGAGCTGTACCTCGCCGCCGAGACCGACCTCGGCGCGCTGCTCACCCACGTCGAGCAGGTGCGACCGAGCCTGCTGGTGGTCGACTCCGTGCAGACCATCGGCTCGGCCGACGTCGACGGCGTCCCCGGCGGCGTCACCCAGGTGCGCGAGGTCGCGTCCGCGGTCATCCAGCGCGCGAAGAGCGAGGGCATCGCGACCCTGCTCGTCGGCCACGTCACGAAGGACGGCGCCGTCGCCGGGCCCCGCGTCCTGGAGCACCTCGTCGACGTCGTCCTGCAGTTCGAGGGCGACCGCGCGTCGCGCCTGAGGCTCCTGCGGGCGGTGAAGAACCGCTTCGGTCCCGTCGACGAGATCGGCTGCTTCGACCTCGCCGACTCGGGTCTGGTCGAGGTGCCCGACCCGACGGGCCTGTTCGTCAGCCGGCACGAGCA
This sequence comes from Aeromicrobium sp. REDSEA-S38_B2, assembly GCF_001628525.1. Lineage (NCBI taxonomy): Bacteria > Bacillati > Actinomycetota > Actinomycetes > Propionibacteriales > Nocardioidaceae > Aeromicrobium > Aeromicrobium sp. REDSEA-S38_B2. The sequence continues at coordinate 38,547 of NZ_LUNH01000020.1, forward strand.
GCCCGTGCCCGGCACCTGCGTCACCGTCACGATGGAGGGCCGGCGGCCGCTGCTCGCGGAGGTGCAGGCGCTGGCCGTCGAGACCAACGCGCCGTCGCCGCGGCGCACCTCCAGCGGCCTCGACTCCTCGCGCGTGGCCATGATCCTCGCCGTGCTCACCCGACACTGCGGCGTCAACCTCTCGCGCCACGACGTCTACACCGCCTCCGTCGGCGGTGCGCGTCTCGTCGAGCCGTCCGTCGACCTCGCAGTCCTGGTCGCCGCAGCCTCCGCCCAGGCCGACCGGGTCGCACCCGCGGGCCTCGTCGTCCTGGGCGAGGTCGGGCTCGCCGGTGAGGTGCGGCCCGTGCGGCACACCGCCGAGCGGCTGCGCGAGGCCGTGGTCGACGCCTGCTGGCCCTGCCGAGCGCCCGCGGACGCGGCGAGCCGTCCTGAACCTGGACCCTCCCCCTACACTGTCGCCCGTGGCCCCTCGACCAGACCTGCGCACCGTCCTCGCGGCGATCGCGCCCGGCACCTCGCTGCGCGAGGGCCTCGAGCGCATCCTGCGCGGCCGTACCGGCGCGCTCATCGTGCTCGGCCAGGACAAGGTCGTCGAGGCGGTCAGCACAGGCGGGTTCGCGCTCGACGTGCCCTTCACGGCCACGGGTCTGCGCGAGCTGGCCAAGATGGACGGCGCGATCATCCTCGACTCCGGCGCGCAGCGGATCCTGCAGGCCGCCGTGCACCTCATGCCCGACCCGTCGATCCCGACCGACGAGTCCGGCACCCGGCACCGCACCGCCGACCGGGTCGCCCGGCAGACCGGCCTGCCGGTCATCTCCGTGTCGGCGTCGATGCACATCATCGCCCTCTACCTCGACGGCACCCGCCACGTGCTCGAGGACGCCGGCGCCATCATCGGTCGCGCCAACCAGGCCATCGCCACCCTCGAGCGGTACCGCAGCCGCCTCGACGAGGTGTCCGACGCGCTGTCGGCGCTGGAGATCGAGGACCTCGTCACGGTCCGCGACGTCGCGGCCGTCGCGCAGCGCCTGGAGATGGTCAGCCGGATCGCCGCGGAGATCGACCAGTACGTGCTCGAGCTCGGCACCGACGGTCGTCTGCTCGCGCTGCAGCTGGAGGAGCTGATCAGCGGGGTCGACGCCGAGCGCGAGCTCGTCATCCGCGACTACATGCCGTCGGGGCGTCGGGGCCGGGCGGTCAGCACCGTCCTGCAGGACCTCGCCGAGATCGACTCCACCGAGCTCGTCGACCTCACGAGCGTGGCGACGGCGCTGCGCATCGGCGCCGGCGACTCCCTCGACCACCCGCTCGCACCGCGCGGCTACCGGCTGCTCGCCCGCGTGCCCCGACTGCCGCAGACGGTCATCGACCGCCTCATCGACCACTTCGGCACGCTGCAGAAGCTGCTGGCGGCCAGCATCGACGACCTGCAGACCGTCGAGGGCGTCGGCGACCTGCGCGCCCGCGGGGTCCGCGACGGCCTGTCGCGTCTCGCGGAGTCCAGCATCCTCGAGCGCTACGTCTGACGTTCGACGTCTGACGCTGACGTCGGACCGGCTTGCGCTCGGGGCGCGGGTCGGGTCCCGCGGCTGCCGTCGTCGCGACTCGCCCGTGCGCTGCCGCAGGGGGTCTGGGCTCTCTGGTGCGCTGCCTCGGCCTTCGCTGGGGGTGGCCTCCGAAAGGGCCTCGACCGGGCAGCTGGCGGCGGCGCTGGTCCGGGGTCTCGGGCTGCGGGTTCGTGCTGGGGATGGACGCTAGATTCTGCGTTCGTGCACCGGGGTCCGACGCTTCTGCCTTTGCTACGTGATCCCGTCGCGAACGCAGAAGCGTTCGACCTCGCGCACGATCCACCGCCCGGACGCGCCACCGCAGAACTCCGGCCCGAGACAGCAGAAGCGAAGAATCGTGCAACACACGGGAGCCCCGACCAGGCCCCGAGAGCCGGAGCCACCTCCAGGCCCGCTGCCGGTCGAAGCCCTTTCGGAGACCGGACACCGCGCCAGCCGCACCGGCCCAGGCACGCGGAGGGCCCGACTCAGTCCCGGCTCGGCGACGCGCTCGGAGTGGGGCTGGCCGAGGCGGACGGCTTCGCCGACGGCTTTGTCGACGCGCTCGCGCTGGGCGTCGGGGAGGCGCTGGGTCGGGGCTTGGGCTTCGGCTGGACGAGCTTGAAGGTCGTCGCGCCCGGCTCGCCACCGAGCGTGCCGATGCGCAACGTGTAGGTGCCCGGCGACGCCCAGCCCTCGCGCGGCGAGCAGGCGGGGCCGGAGCCGCGGCCCGACCACCGCGCCGACGCCGCCGTCGCCCACCCGGGGCTGAGCGCCACCGACTCGTCGAGCAGAGCGGTTTTGCAGACCGTGGAGTCCCACACGGCGGTGTCGCCGCTCTTGATCACGGCGATGAGGTCGGTGTCGCCCGGGTCGAGCGTGCAGCCCTTCTTGGCGGTAGTCGAGATGAGCAGCTCGACGCGCACCGCCTGCCGCGCCGACTGGTCCTCCGGCACCGTCGGCGTCATGCGCACCGACTCCGGCGTGCAGGCCGTGCTGGTGGCCGTCAGGGTCACCTGGGCGTCGCTCTGGGCCGCCCGCGAGGGGGTCGGGCTGGGCGACGGGGACGACGACGCCGTCGCGCTCGTCGAGGGGCTCGGGGAGGGCGCCGCGGCGGGACGGGCGTCGTCGGAGCCGCCGGGCCACAGCGTCACCACGAGCCAGACCACGAGCAGCACGACGGCGAGGAGGAGGAAGCGACGACGCCAGTAGACCGCCCGCGGCAACGGACGGCGGGTCGGTCGCGTGCTCACGCTCCGAGGGTAGTTCGCGTGGACGCGCGTGCGAGGATCGACGCGCCATGCCGACCCCGTCCGCTCCCCTCCCCGACGACCTCGCCGGACTTCACGACGCCGTCGTCGGCTGGTTCGACGATCACGCCCGCGACCTGCCCTGGCGCGGGACGTCCGAGGTGCTCCCCGACCCGTGGCCGGTGCTCGTGTCGGAGCTGATGCTGCAGCAGACCCCGGTCGTGCGGGTGCTGCCGGTCTTCGAGGCGTGGATGGAGCGCTGGCCGACACCCGCCGACCTCGCCGCGGAGCCGTCGAGCGAGGCCGTGCGGGCGTGGGGCCGGCTCGGCTATCCACGGCGCGCGCTGCGCCTCCACGCGGCCGCGGTCGCGATCACGGCCGAGCACGGCGGACGGGTCCCCGGCGACCACGCCGCGCTGCTGTCGCTGCCCGGTGTCGGCGAGTACACGGCCGCCGCGGTCGCGTCGTTCGCGTTCGGCCAGCGGCACGCCGTGATGGACACGAACGTCCGACGCGTGCTGGCGCGGGTCGTCCTCGGTCAGGCGTACCCGTCGACGTCGATCACGGCCGCGGAGCGACGGCTGGCGCAGGCGCTGCTGCCCGCCGACGACGCCCACCGGTGGGCGGCCGCGACGATGGAGCTCGGCGCCCTCGTGTGCACCGCCCGAGCCCCCCGCTGCGACGTCTGCCCCGTCGCCGACCGCTGCCGCTGGCTCGCGCTCGGCCGCCCCGACCACGACGGTCCCCCACGCCGCGGCCAGGCGTGGGCCGGCACCGACCGCCAGTGCCGCGGCCGCCTCCTCGCAGTGCTGCGCGACGCGACCGACCCGGTGCCGAAGGCTGCGCTCGACGCGGTCTGGGACGACGCCGCGCAGCGCGAGCGCTGCCTCGACGCGCTCCTCGACGAAGGCCTCGCCCAGGTCCACGCCGATGGGACCTTCACCCTCTAGTCGCCCGTATCGGAGCGAGGGAGGGACTACTCCGTCGTGCGGGAGCGGCGGGGCTTCGGGGAGGAGCGGTAGTCGGCGATCTCGTTCCAGCTCTCCTGGGAGATCGGGCAGTCCTGCTCGGCGTCGACGAAGCCCGACGTCGGGCCGTTCTCGGAGGTGCAGACGGCCTTCGGCTCGCCCGGCTGGAGGGCGAAGGCGAGGACGCCGAGAAGGATCAGGACCGCGCCGACGACCAGGAGGTTGCGTGCCTTGGGGCTCATGCTGAGAAGACTGTCCTGGTTTGCTCGTCGCGTCCAGTCGAACGACGAAGGCCCACCACCCGTCGGGGTGGTGGGCCTCGTCTGACGCGCGGACTGCGCGTGCTGGCTACTCGGAGGTGCCGGCCTCGACCGCGAGCGGGTCGTGGCCCTCGGTCAGCTCCAGGTCGGCCTTGGGCGTGCCGCGGAAGGTGAATACCGCGTCCACACCCTCACCCTCCACGTCGACCAGGACGATCTCGCCGGCGCGCAGCTCACCGAAGAGGAGCTTCTCGGCGAGGGTGTCCTCGATCTCGCGCTGGATGGTGCGCCGCAGCGGGCGCGCACCGAGCACGGGGTCGAAGCCACGACGGGCGAGCAGGTCCTTGGCTGCGGGCGTGAGCTCGATGCCCATGTCCTTGTCCTTCAGACGGGTCTCCAGGTTGCCGACCATGAGGTCGACCATCTGGATGATCTCGTCCTGCGTCAGCGGCGGGAACACGACGATCTCGTCGACACGGTTCAGGAACTCCGGACGGAAGTGCTGCTTGAGCTCCTCCGAGACCTTCGCCTTCATCCGGTCGTACGAGCCGACCGTGTTGCCGGCGTCGGCGAAGCCGAGCGAGACGCCCTTGCCGATGTCACGCGACCCCAGGTTCGTGGTCATGATGATCACGGTGTTCTTGAAGTCGACGACGCGGCCCTGGGAGTCGGTCAGGCGACCTTCCTCCAGGATCTGCAGCAGCGAGTTGAAGATGTCCGGGTGGGCCTTCTCGACCTCGTCGAACAGCACCACGCTGAAGGGCTTGCGGCGCACCTTCTCGGTGAGCTGGCCGCCCTCCTCGTACCCGACGTAGCCGGGAGGCGCACCGAACAGCCGCGCCACCGTGTGCTTCTCGCTGTACTCGCTCATGTCGAGCTGGATCAGCGCGTCGTCGTCGCCGAACAGGAAGTTCGCGAGCGCCTTGGAGAGCCACGTCTTGCCGACACCCGAGGGGCCGGCGAAGATGAACGACCCGCCCGGACGGCGCGGGTCCTTCAGGCCCGCCCGCGTGCGACGGATGGCCCGGCTGAGCGCCTTGATGGCCTCGTTCTGGCCGATGACGCGCTTGCCGAGCTCGGCCTCCATGTTGAGCAGACGGCCGGACTCCTCCTCGGTCAGCTTGACGATCGGGATGCCGGTGGCGAGCGCCAGGACCTCGGCGACGAGCTCCTCGTCGACGACGGCCACGACGTCCATGTCGCCGGCCTTCCAGGCCTTCTCACGGTCGGCCTTGGCGAGGATGAGCTTCTTCTCCTCGTCGCGCAGGGAGGCAGCGGCCTCGAAGTCCTGCGCGTCGATGGCGCCCTCCTTGCGGCGGCGGACGTCGGCGATCTTCTCGTCGAACTCCTTGAGGTCCGGCGGAGCCGTCATCCGGCGGATGCGCAACCGCGAGCCCGCCTCGTCGATGAGGTCGATCGCCTTGTCCGGCAGGAACCGGTCGGAGACGTAGCGGTCGGCCAGGGTGGCCGCCGCGACCAGCGCGTCGTCGGTGATGGTGACGCGGTGGTGCGCCTCGTAGCGGTCGCGCAGGCCCTTGAGCATGTCGATCGTGTGCGCGATCGACGGCTCCGGCACCTGGATGGGCTGGAACCGGCGCTCGAGCGCCGCGTCCTTCTCGAAGTGCTTGCGGAACTCATCGAGCGTGGTGGCGCCGATGGTCTGCAGCTCACCGCGGGCCAGCATCGGCTTGAGGATGCTGGCGGCGTCGATCGCGCCCTCGGCGGCACCGGCACCGACGAGCGTGTGGATCTCGTCGATGAACAGGATGATGTCGCCGCGGGTGCGGATCTCTTTGAGCACCTTCTTCAGGCGCTCCTCGAAGTCGCCGCGGTAGCGCGAGCCGGCGACGAGCGCACCGAGGTCGAGCGTGTAGATCTGCTTGTCCTTGAGCGTCTCGGGGACGTCGCCCTTGACGATGTCCTGGGCGAGGCCCTCGACGACCGTCGTCTTGCCGACGCCGGGCTCGCCGATCAGCACCGGGTTGTTCTTGGTGCGACGGCTGAGGACCTGCATGACGCGCTCGATCTGGTTCTCACGACCGATGACCGGGTCGAGCTTGCCCTCGCGGGCGGCCTGCGTGAGGTTGCGACCGAACTGGTCGAGCACGGCGGAGGTGCTGGGCGCGGCCTCGGCGGGGGCGCCGGAGGTCTCGGCCTCCTTGCCCTGGAAGCCGGAGACCAGCTGGATGACCTGCTGGCGGACGCGGTTGAGGTCGGCGCCGAGCTTCACGAGGACCTGGGCGGCGACGCCCTCGCCCTCGCGGATCAGGCCGAGGAGGATGTGCTCGGTGCCGATGTAGTTGTGGCCGAGCTGGAGCGCCTCGCGCAGGCTGAGCTCGAGGACCTTCTTGGCCCGCGGCGTGAACGGGATGTGCCCGCTCGGCGCCTGCTGGCCCTGGCCGATGATGTCCTCGACCTGCCCGCGGACGGCCTCGAGCGAGATGTCGAGGCTCTCCAGGGCCTTGGCGGCGACGCCCTCACCCTCGTGGATGAGGCCGAGGAGGATGTGCTCCGTGCCGATGTAGTTGTGGCTGAGCATGCGCGCCTCTTCTTGGGCGAGCACGACGACGCGACGGGCGCGGTCGGTGAACCTCTCGAACATGTGGCCCCCTTGATCGGGTGTGTTCTCTTCAGTCTAGGTGCGGCCGCCTCGCCGCACTGCGCGACGTCCACGTACGTCACACAACTGGAACACGGGGTGCGCTGTTCCGTTGTTCACCCTGGGCGTAACTGGCCTCGTGCCGGGTCGTTCGACGGACGTGCGAGGGGCCCGCGTCGCAGTGGCAG
>NZ_LUNH01000021.1:0-88122 GCF_001628525.1 Aeromicrobium sp. REDSEA-S38_B2
AGCGCGACCTTCTCGGCGTCGATCGCGTTGGAGAGTCCCTGCAGCAGCCGCAGCGCATCGGTGCTCGTCGGGTAGGCGCGCAGCTCGGCGGCGACGGCCTCGAGCCGGTCGGCGAGCTGCGTGCTGGACATGTCTCCATGATACCGAAAAGACGTTCGAAAGCACAGTCGATCGGGTCCTGTTCTTGCTCTGGTTCCAGCGGTTTCGAGACCATCCGAAGGTCCTGAACTTGTCCACGACCTCGTCGGACCTCGCGCGTGCGACGCTTCCTCCATGACCGACGCGCAGTGGCTGGAGATCCTCGTCCGCATGGTGGCGGGGGAGGCGTCCGAGGAACCCATCGAGGGCGTGCTCGCGGTCCGGCTGGACGAGGACTCTGAGGAGCTCACGCGCTTCCACGTCCGCAAGCACGGCCATCGGTGGCGTGTCGACGACGAGTCCGGCCGCCCGTGGGCCATCCAGGGTGATCGGGTGGGATACCTCTTCCACCACGACGAGGCCGACGAGGACGTACCCGAGCGGGTCGGCCGCGAAGCGATGGCGATGCATGCTCCGTTCGGGGGCGCGCTGGCGCGACCTCGACCGGTCGACTGGCTCATCGCCGGAGATTGGCGACACGGCCCCGCCGAGCTAGCGGCTCCGCTTCGACGCACGACCCACCTCGGTCGCGAGGCGTGGGACGTCCGACTCATCCGTCCGGAAGGTGCCGGTGAGGTCCGGTACGTCGTCGACGGGAGCGACGGCCGCCTCCTGGCTTGTGAGGGTGCGTACGAGCTGAGCTTCCGGTGGGAGGAGCTGGCGGTCGTGGATCCACACCCGCCCGCGCTCTTCGTCTGGGACGGACCGTACGGGACCGGCCCTGGAGGCGTGGACTACGTGGACCCGTCCGAGGACGCCGCGACCGTGATGGCGCGCAACCGGGAGGCGACGGCGGCGCTCGTGACCGGCCTCGGTCTCGATTCCCTCTCCGTGACCAGCGCGGGCACGGCTGAGGCGTACATCGTGAGCGACGGGGTCGTCTCGCTGCACTGGAATGCATCAGCCTGGTTCTCGGTGGTCCGCGCCCCTCTCGAGGCGGAGGACGACGAGGATGCAGGCGAGGAGGGCGACGAGGGACCCGCGGCGCGCGGGACTGTCTCGACAGGCTGGACCGACGACCGCTGGCGCTGGGCCGTGCAGGTCGGTGACGAGCTCGAGGATCCCGAGAGGAAGCGTCTCGTCGCCCACCTCCAGGCCCGCACCCAGGCCCTGTCCACCACCCCCGACCCCTGATCGGCCCGCGGTCCAGCGCTGCTAGGCTCGAGCCGTTCCATCCGACGTCCTTTAACCACCGTCCCGTGAGGCGGAGAAGGAGGTCAGACATGGTCGTGCCCGACGGCACTCCCGGTCCTGACACGCGTGACCCGGCCCCCGGCGCTTCCGCCGCAGACGAGGACGGTCGCACGGTCCTCGACGAGAAGGACATCTCGCGGGCGCTGACCCGCATCACCCACGAGATCCTCGAGCGCAACCGCGACGCCGACGGGCTCGTCATCCTCGGCATCCCCACCCGCGGCGTGCCGCTCGCGCGCCGGATCGCGGCCCGCATGAGCGAGGTCGAGGGGCGGACGATCACGGCCGGCGCGCTCGACATCACGATGTACCGCGACGACCTGCACAGCGGCCCGGTGCGCTCGCTGGAGCACACCGAGATCCCCGAGGACGTCGACGGACGCACCGTCGTGCTGGTCGACGACGTGCTGATGAGCGGTCGCACGATCCGCGCGGCGCTCGACGCGCTCGCCGACCTCGGCCGGCCGAAGGCCGTGCAGCTGGCGGTGCTCGTCGACCGGGGCCACCGGGAGCTGCCCATCCGCGCCGACTTCGTGGGCAAGAACCTGCCGACCTCGCTCGCGGAGAAGGTGCGCGTCCGGCTCGCGGAGGTCGACGACCAGACCGACTCCGTGACGATCCGGGGAGGGGTCGCGTGAAGCACCTGCTGAGCGCCGGCGACCTGAGCCGCGACGAGGCCGTCCGCATCCTCGACACCGCCGAGGAGCTGCTCGGCGTGGCGCAGCGGCCCATCAAGAAGCTCCCGACGTTGCGTGGCCGGACGGTCGTCAACCTCTTCTTCGAGGACTCCACGCGCACCCGCATCAGCTTCGAGGCGGCGGCCAAGCGGCTCTCCGCCGACGTCATCAACTTCTCCGCTAAGGGCTCGAGCGCCTCCAAGGGCGAGGGCCTGAAGGACACCGCCCTGACGCTGCAGGCGATGGGCGCCGACGCGGTCGTGGTCCGCCACGGGGCGTCCGGTGCGCCGCACCGCCTGGCGCACGAGGCCTGGACGAAGGGGGCCGTGGTCAACGCCGGCGACGGCACGCACGAGCACCCCACGCAGGCCCTGCTCGACGCCTTCACGATGCGGCGCCACCTCGTCGGCGGGGGTCTCGGCACCGGCAGCGGTGCCGACCTCGCCGGCAAGCGGATCACGATCGTCGGCGACGTGCTGCACAGCCGCGTCGCGCGCTCCAACGCGCTCCTGCTGCACACGCTCGGCGCGCACGTCACGCTCGTCGCCCCGCCCACGCTGCTGCCGGTCGGCGTCCACACGTGGCCGGTCGGCACCTCCTACGACCTCGACGCCACGCTCGAGGGCACCGACGCGCTCATGATGCTGCGGGTCCAGGGGGAGCGGATGAACGCCGCCTACTTCCCGAGTGCCCGCGAGTACAGCCGCCGCTACGGCCTCGACCGCGCGCGCATGAACCGGCTGCCCGACCACGCGGTGGTCATGCACCCCGGCCCGATGAACCGCGGCATGGAGATCAGTGCCGACGTCGCCGACTCCGACCGCTCCGTGATCGTCGAGCAGGTCACGAACGGCGTCGCGGTGCGGATGGCCGTGCTCTACCTGCTCCTCGGTGGCGCGCCCGCCGACGCCTCGAACGAAGGAACCGCATGACCGCCTACCTCCTCCGCAACGCGCGACCGCTCGGCGGCGACCCCACCGACCTGCTGCTGCGCGACGGCGTGATCGTCGAGATCGGTGCAGGCCTGGAGGTCGACCAGGACGTCACGGTCGTCGACGCCGACGGCCTCGTGGCGCTGCCCGGTCTCGTCGACCTGCACACCCACCTGCGCGAGCCGGGCCGCGAGGACGCAGAGACGGTGCTCACCGGCACGCAGTCCGCAGCCCGCGGCGGGTTCACCTGCGTGCACGCGATGGCGAACACCTCGCCGGTCGCCGACACCGCGGGGGTCGTCGAGCAGGTCTGGCGGCTCGGCCGAGAGGGCGGATTCTGCGACGTCCAGCCCGTCGGCGCCGTCACCGTCGGGCTGAAGGGCGAGCGTCTCGCCGAGCTGGGTGCCATGGCCGACTCCGCCGCGGGCGTGCGCGTCTTCTCCGACGACGGCATCTGCGTGTCCGACGCGGTGCTGATGCGCCGCGCGCTCGAGTACGTCAAGGCCTTCGACGGCGTCGTGGCGCAGCACGCGCAGGAGCCGCGGCTCACCGAGGGCGCCCAGATGAACGAGGGCGCCCTGTCGGGCGAGCTCGGCCTGGTCGGCTGGCCGGCGGTCGCCGAGGAGGCGATCATCGCCCGCGACGTGCTGCTCGCCGAGCACGTCGGCTCCCGCCTGCACGTCTGCCACCTGTCGACGCGCGGCTCCGTCGAGATCGTCCGCTGGGCGAAGAGCCGGGGCATCGACGTGACCGCGGAGGTCACGCCGCACCACCTGCTCCTCACCGACGAGCTGGTCCGCAGCTACGACCCGATCTACAAGGTCAACCCGCCGCTGCGCACCGCCGACGACGTCGCCGCGGTCCGCGAGGGGCTGGCCGACGGCACCATCGACATCGTCGCGACCGACCACGCACCGCACCCGATGGAGGACAAGGAGTGCGAGTTCGCGGCCGCCGCCTTCGGGATGATCGGCCTCGAGACGGCGCTGTCGATCGTGCAGCAGACGATGGTCGACACCGGCGCCCTCACCTGGGAGCAGGTCGCCGAGGCGATGTCGGCGCGCCCGGCGCGCATCGGCCGGGTCGCCGAGCACGGCCGCCCGCTGGCCGTCGGCGAGCCGGCGCACGTCGTCCTCTACGACCCGTCCGCGACGCGCACCGTCACGCCCGGTGACACCGCGTCGCTGTCGCGCAACACCCCCTACGCCGGGCACGAGCTGCCCGGCCGGGTCGTCGCCACGTTCCTGCGCGGCGTCCCCACCGTCCTGTCCGGCGAGCTGACCGAAGGAGTCCACGCATGACCCACACCGACGAAAGCGGCTCCTCGCGCCGCGCGGAGCCCGGCGCCCCCGCCGTGCTCGTGCTCGAGGACGGTCGCGCGTTCCGCGGCGAGTCCTTCGGCGCGCAGGGCACGACGATCGCCGAGATCGTCTTCGCCACCGGGATGACCGGCTACCAGGAGACGCTGACCGACCCCTCCTACCGCGGCCAGATCGTCGTCATGACGGCGCCGCACATCGGCAACACCGGCGTCAACGACGAGGACTTCGAGTCCCGACGCGTGTGGGTCGACGGCTACGTCGTGCGCGATCCCTCCCGGGTGCGCAGCAGCTGGCGCTCGAACCGGTCGCTCGACGACCTGCTGACCGAGCAGGGCGTCGTCGGCATCAGCGCGGTCGACACCCGCGCCCTGACGCGTCACCTGCGCGAGCGCGGCTCGATGCGTGCCGCGATCAGCAGCGACCCGCAGCACGTCGGGGGCTCGCTCGACGCGCTCGTCGCGCTCGTGAACGAGGCGCCCTCGATGGAGGGCTCCAGCTTCCTCGACGACGTCACGACGCCCGAGCCGTACGTGGTGCCGGCGGTGGGGGAGAAGCGGTTCACCGTGGCCGCCGTCGACCTCGGCATCAAGGGCATGACCCCGCGCCGGCTGGCCGAGCGGGGCATCGAGGTGCACGTGCTGCCCGCCTCCTCGACCATCGACGACGTCCTCGCGGTGCAGCCCGACGGCGTCTTCATGTCCAACGGGCCTGGCGACCCGGCCACCGCCGACCACGTCGTCGGCGTGCTGCGCGAGGTGCTCGAGCGGCGCATCCCCTACTTCGGGATCTGCCTGGGCAACCAGATGCTCGGCCGCGCCCTCGGTCGCGGCACCTACAAGCTCAAGTACGGGCACCGCGGCATCAACCAGCCGGTGCAGGACCGCACGACGGGCAAGGTCGAGATCACGAGCCAGAACCACGGCTTCGCGGTCGACGCACCGCTCGACGGGACGTTCGAGACGCCCTACGGCGACGCGCACGTGACCCACGTCGGGCTCAACGACCAGGTCGTCGAGGGCGTCGCGCTCGTCGACGGACCCGCGTTCAGCGTCCAGTACCACCCGGAGGCCGCCGCCGGCCCGCACGACGCGGCGTACCTGTTCGACCGGTTCGTCCAGCTCATGGCCGACCACGCCCCCGACCACGCGAAGGTGACCGACTGATGCCCAAGCGCACCGACATCTCCTCGATCCTCGTCATCGGCTCCGGCCCGATCGTCATCGGGCAGGCCTGCGAGTTCGACTACTCCGGCACCCAGGCGTGCCGCGTCCTCCGCGAGGAGGGCATCCGCGTGATCCTCGTGAACTCCAACCCGGCGACGATCATGACCGACCCCGAGTTCGCCGACGCCACGTACGTCGAGCCGATCACGCCCGAGTTCGTCGAGAAGGTGATCGCGAAGGAGCGCCCCGACGCCCTGCTCGCCACCCTCGGCGGCCAGACCGCGCTGAACGCGGCCATCGCGCTCGACAAGGCCGGGACGCTCGAGAAGTACGGCGTCGAGCTGGTCGGCGCGTCGGTCGAGGCGATCGAGAAGGGCGAGAACCGCGAGATCTTCAAGCGGATCGTCGAGGGCCTGCCGAAGGAGTGGGGCGCGGAGGTGGCCCGCTCGGTCATCTGCCACACGATGGACGAGTGCCTCGCCGGCGTCGAGCAGCTGGGCGGCTACCCCGTCGTCGTGCGCCCGTCGTTCACGATGGGCGGGTCCGGCTCGGGCCTGGCCTACGACGAGGAGGACCTGCACCGCATCGCCGGGTCCGGTCTCGCGCTGAGCCCCACCACCGAGGTGCTCCTGGAGGAGTCGATCCTCGGCTGGAAGGAGTACGAGCTCGAGGTCATGCGCGACACCGCCGACAACGTGGTGATCGTCTGCTCGATCGAGAACTTCGACCCGGTCGGCGTGCACACGGGCGACTCGATCACCGTCGCCCCGGCCCTGACGCTCACCGACGTCGAGTACCAGCGGCTGCGCGACATCTCCCTGGGCGTCATCCGCGAGGTCGGCGTCGACACCGGCGGCTGCAACATCCAGTTCGCGGTCAACCCCGAGAACGGGCGCATCGTCGTCATCGAGATGAACCCGCGCGTGTCGCGGTCCTCGGCGCTGGCCTCCAAGGCCACGGGCTTCCCGATCGCGAAGATCGCCGCGAAGGTGGCCATCGGCTACACGCTCGACGAGATCCCGAACGACATCACGCGCGAGACGCCCGCGTCGTTCGAGCCGACGCTCGACTACGTCGTGGTCAAGGTGCCGCGGTTCGCGTTCGAGAAGTTCCCCGCGGCCGACTCGACCCTCACGACGCACATGAAGTCCGTGGGCGAGGCGATGGCCATCGGCCGCAGCTTCACCGAGGCGCTGCAGAAGGCGCTGCGCTCGCTGGAGCGCCCGGGTGCGGAGTTCGACTGGAGCAAGGAGTGGGTCGAGCTCGACAAGGCGAGCCTGCTCGAGGAGATCAGGCGCCCGCACGACGGCCGCCTGAAGAAGGTCATGGACGCGATCCGCGCCGGCGCGACGCCCGACGAGATCTTCGCGGCCACGAGCATCGACCCGTGGTTCGTCGACCAGCTGGCCCTCATCAACGAGGTGGCCACGGAGCTGATCGAGGCGCCCGAGCTGTCGCCGGCGCTGCTGCGCCGCGCGAAGCGGCACGGCTTCTCCGACGCGCAGCTCGGCCGGATCCGCGGCATGTCGGCCGACGTCGTGCGCGGCGTGCGGCACGCACTCGGCGTGCGCCCGGTCTACAAGACGGTCGACACGTGCGCGGCGGAGTTCGCGGCGCGCACCCCGTACCACTACTCCTCCTACGACGAGGAGACCGAGGTCGAGCCGCGCGAGAAGCCGGCGGTGCTGGTGCTCGGCAGCGGCCCGAACCGGATCGGCCAGGGCATCGAGTTCGACTACTCGTGCGTGCACGCCGTGCAGGCGCTGAGCGCGGTGGGCTACGAGACCGTCATGGTCAACTGCAACCCCGAGACGGTCTCGACCGACTACGACACCGCCGACCGGCTCTACTTCGAGCCGCTGACGCTCGAGGACGTGCTGGAGGTCGTGCACGCCGAGCAGCAGGCGGGCCCGGTGGCCGGCGTCGTCGTGCAGCTGGGCGGCCAGACGCCGCTCGGCCTGGCCGCGGGCCTGGAGGCCGCCGGCGTGCCCATCGTGGGCACGCAGCCGTCGGCGATCGACCTCGCGGAGGAGCGTGGCGCGTTCGGCCAGGTGCTCGACGCCGCCGGCCTCGTCGCGCCCAAGAGCGGCATGGCCACGACGTTCGAGCACGCCAAGCAGATCGCCGACGAGATCGGCTACCCCGTGCTGGTGCGCCCGTCGTACGTGCTCGGCGGCCGTGGCATGGAGATCGTGTACGACGAGCAGACGCTCGAGGAGTACATCTCGCGCGCCACGGAGATCACGCCCGAGCGTCCGGTGCTCGTCGACCGGTTCCTCGACGACGCGATCGAGATCGACGTCGACGCGCTGTTCGACGGCGAGGAGCTGTTCCTGGGCGGGGTCATGGAGCACATCGAGGAGGCCGGGGTGCACTCCGGCGACTCCGCGTGCGCGCTCCCGCCGATCACGCTCGGCGGGCTCGAGGTCGACCGCATCCGCGAGGCCACGGAGGCCATCGCCCGCGGCGTCGGGGTGCGCGGCCTCGTGAACATCCAGTTCGCGCTGTCCTCGGACATCCTCTACGTCATCGAGGCGAACCCGCGGGCCAGCCGCACGGTGCCGTTCGTCTCCAAGGCCACGGCGACGCCGCTCGCGAAGGCCGCCGCCCGCATCATGCTGGGGGAGTCGATCGCCGACCTGCGCGCCGAGGGCCTGCTGCCCACGGGTCGCGACGGTGGCCTGCTGCCCGACGACGCGCCGATCGCGGTCAAGGAGGCCGTGATGCCCTTCAACCGGTTCCGCACCTACGAGGGCACCTACGTCGACACGCTGCTCGGGCCGGAGATGCGCTCGACCGGCGAGGTGATGGGCTTCGACACCACGTTCGGCACCGCGTTCGCGAAGAGCCAGGCCGGCGCCCAGAACGGCCTGCCCACGGCGGGCAAGGTGTTCGTCTCGGTCGCCAACCGCGACAAGCGGCACATGATCTTCCCGATCAAGCGGCTCGCGGACCTCGGCTTCGAGATCCTCGCGACGAGCGGCACGGCCGTCGTGCTCGCGCGCAACGGCGTGCAGGCCACGGTGATCCGCAAGCTGCACGAGACGCCGCTGCCCGGCCAGGAGCCGTCGACGATCGTCGACAAGATCCGCGAGCAGGACGTCGACCTCATCATCAACACCCCGCACGGCATCTCCGCCGGCACGAACGCCCGCATGGACGGGTACGAGATCCGCACGGCCGCGGTGGCCGAGGGCATCCCGTGCATCACGACGGTCCAGGGCCTGGCGGCCGCCGTGCAGGGCATCGAGGCACTGCTGGAGCAGCGCGTCGGGGTCCGCTCGCTGCAGGACTGGGCGGCGCAGGTGACGGCGTCGTGAGCTTCGGCTCGCGGGCCCGTGCCGCGATGGACGCGTACGGGCCGGTCTGCGTCG
Organism: Aeromicrobium sp. REDSEA-S38_B2; assembly: GCF_001628525.1. NCBI lineage: Bacteria > Bacillati > Actinomycetota > Actinomycetes > Propionibacteriales > Nocardioidaceae > Aeromicrobium > Aeromicrobium sp. REDSEA-S38_B2. The sequence continues at coordinate 8,801 of NZ_LUNH01000021.1, forward strand.
GCATCGACCCCCACGCCTCGCTGCTCGAGGCGTGGGGGGTCGGCGACACGCTCGACGGGCTCGACCGCTTCGCCGCGACCTGCGTCGAGGCGTTCGCCGGCCAGGTCGCGTTCGTGAAGCCGCAGTCGGCGTTCTTCGAGCGGTTCGGGTCGCGCGGCGTCGCGATCCTGGAACGCACGTTGCAGGACCTGCGCCACACCGGCACGCTCACCGTGCTCGACGTGAAGCGCGGCGACATCGGCTCGACCGCCGCCGCCTACGCCGAGGCCTACCTCGACGAGGACAGCCCGATGGCGGCCGACGCGGTGACCGTGAGCCCGTTCCTCGGGTTCGGGTCGCTCGCGCCGTTCCTGGAGGAGGCCGAGAAGAACGACGCCGGCGTCTTCGTCCTCGCGCTGACCTCCAACCCCGAGGGTCCGCAGGTGCAGCACGCCCTCGTGCAGCACGGCCGCCCGGCGGGGGTGCCGGGCCGTGGGCGGCAGACTGGAACGGTCGCCGGCGACGTGCTGGCGGCGCTGCGCGAGGCGAACGCGGGCGCGACCCCGATGGGCTCCTACGGCGCCGTCGTGGGCGCCACCATCGGCTCGACCGACGAGGACCTCGACGTGAACGGGCCGCTGCTCGTGCCGGGGTTCGGCAGCCAGGGCGGCACCGTCGACGACCTGCGACGCATCTTCGACGGCGTCACCCGGCACGTGCTGCCGTCGACGTCGCGACAGGTGCTGCAGGCCGGACCCGACGTGGCCGCACTGCGCGACGCCGCCGTCGCCGTGAACGACTCCCTGCAGTTGTAGGCTCCCCTCGTGGCCGACGTCCGTCGGCCCTGGTCAGAGCATCCCGACCCCTCGAGGAGACCCGCATGACGCGACCCCGTGCGAAGCACGTCGCCACGGCTGCCGCGGCCGCGCTGACGACCCTGCTGCTCACCGGGTGCGGCGGCCAGAGCCCGTACTGCTCGGCCATCGAGAAGAACGCGGACGCGCTCAACTCCTTCGGCAAGACCCGCACCGACGCCGGCTACACGGCGTACGCGAAGGCCTTCCGGAGCGTCTCGAAGGAGGCGCCGTCGTCCGTCCGCAAGGACTGGGCCGCGTTGGCCGACGTCACCGACGGCGTGCTCGCGGCGCAGAAGAAGGTCGGCCTCCCGCTGGAGGACATGAAGGACAAGGCCGTCGTGGCGAAGCTGGACGAGACCCAGCTCAGCACCCTCAACGACGCCTACGAGAAGTTCAACGACACGTCGGCGCAGCGGACCGCCGTCGTCAAGAACGCGAAGACCGAGTGCGAGATCACCCTCAAGTGACCGCCCCGCATCCCGCCCACGCCGGCCCGACGACGCGCCCGGCACGAGAGAGGACGACATCGTGGCCCTCCCACAGCTGACCCCCGAGCAGCGGCAACGAGGCCCGGGTCGACGACGTCATCGCCAAGCTCAAGGTGAGCGACCTGCTGCAGTCGATGCCCGGCGTGGGCAAGGTCCGCGCCAAGGAGATCATGGACCGCATCGGCATCGCCGACAGCCGGCGGCTGCGGGGCCTCGGCGTCAACCAGGTGCAGGCGCTGCTGCGCGAGTTCGGCAGCCGTGAGCGCTGACCCGGCCACGTCCGAGTCACCCGTCCGCTCCCGGCTCGTCGTCCTCGCCGGCCCGACCGCGGTCGGCAAGGGGACGGTCGCTGCGTGCGTGCGCGAGGAGCGGCCCGACATCTGGATCTCCGTGTCGGCCACCACCCGGCCGCCGCGTCCCGGTGAGCAGGAGGGCGTGCACTACCACTTCGTCAGCGAGGCCGAGTTCGACCGGCTCGTCGAGACCGACGGGCTGCTCGAGTGGGCCGTCGTGCACGGTCGCCACCGCTACGGCACGCCGCGCGGCCCGGTCGAGGAGCGCCTCGACGCGGGGGAGCCCGCCCTGCTCGAGCTCGACCTGCAGGGCGCGCGCCAGGTGCGTCGGGCGATGCCCGACGCCCTCATGTGCTTCCTCGCGCCGCCGTCGTTCGAGGAGCTCGAGCGGCGTCTCGTGGGGCGCGGCACCGAGGGGCCCGAGGAGCGGGAGCGCCGCCTGCGCACCGCCCGCGAGGAGCTCGCCGCCGAGGCCGAGTTCGATCTGACGATCGTCAACACCGACGTCCGGGCCGCGTGCCGGGAGTTGATAGACTTGTTCGACGGGCCCGCGCGGGCCTGACCCGAACTTTCCGCCATCCATTCTCTGCGAGGCACAGTGACCAGCACGCGTTCCGTGGCCGAGGGCATCACGAACCCGCCCATCGACGACCTGCTCGACAAGGCCGACTCCAAGTACAAGCTGGTGCTCTACAGCGCCAAGCGCGCGCGTCAGATCAACGCGTACTACTCCCAGCTCGGCGAGGGCCTGCTGGAGTACGTCGGGCCGCTGCTCGAGACCGAGGTCCAGGAGAAGCCGCTCTCCATCGCCCTGCGCGAGATCAACGCGGACCTGCTGACGGTCGAGGAGACCGACGGCAGCGAGGGCTACCAGAGCAACGGGGCTGCTGCGTCGTCCCAGGTCTGACCTGCCCCGCATGAGCGAACCCGTTCCGGGCGACGTCCGACGTCCCCGCGTCGTCCTGGGCGTCGGCGGGGGCATCGCCGCCTACAAGGTGGCGTCCCTGCTGCGCCTGTTCACCGAGTCGGGCCACGACGTCCGCGTCGTGCCCACCCGGTCCGCGCTGCAGTTCGTCGGCGCCCCCACCTGGGAGGCGCTGAGCGGCCAGCCCGTCGCGACCGACGTGTGGTCCGACGTGCACGAGGTGCCCCACGTGCGGCTCGGCCAGGGGGCCGACCTCGTCGTCGTCGCACCGGCGACCGCCGACCTGCTCGCCAAGGCCGCGCACGGCCTCGCCGACGACCTGCTCACCAACACCCTGCTGACCGCGCGGTGCCCCGTGGTGCTCGCGCCGGCCATGCACACCGAGATGTGGGAGCACGCGGCCACGCAGGCCAACGTCGAGACGTTGCGCTCGCGGGGCGTGCTCGTCGTCGAGCCCGCCGCCGGCCGGCTCACGGGCAGCGACACCGGCAAGGGTCGGCTCCCGGAGCCCGACCAGCTGTTCGCCGTCTGCCAGGACGTGCTCGACGCCCACGACCAGGACCTCGCCGGGCGGCACGTCGTCGTCTCCGCGGGCGGCACCCGCGAGTTCCTCGACCCCGTGCGCTACCTCGGCAACCGTTCGTCGGGCCTGCAGGGCATCGCCATCGCGCAGGCCGCCGTCGCGCGTGGCGCCACCGTCACGCTCGTCGCCGCGAACGTCGGGCTGCCCGCCCCGGCCGGCGTCGACGTCGTCGAGGTGGTCACCACCGCCGAGCTGCACGCGGCCGTCGTCGGCGCCGCGGCCCGCGCCGACGTCGTCGTCATGGCGGCCGCACCCGCCGACTTCCGGCCGGCGGACGTCTCGGGCAGCAAGATCAAGAAGCGCGCCGACGGGCGCACACCGGTCGTCGAGCTCGTCGAGAACCCCGACATCCTCGCCGGCCTCGTCCGCGACCGCGGCGACGCGCGACGTCCGTTCATCGTCGGCTTCGCCGCCGAGACCGGCGACGAGAACGCCAGCGTCGCCGGCCACGGTCGCGCCAAGCTCGAGCGCAAGGGCTGCGAGCTGCTCGTCGTCAACGACGTCAGCGAGGGCAAGGTCTTCGGACGCGAGGACACCGAGGCGGTCATCCTGGCCGCCGACGGCAGCGAGGTGCCGGTGCCGCCCGGCTCGAAGTCCAGGCTCGCCCACACGCTGTGGGACGAGATCGTCCGACGCGCGGGACGGCAGAACCCTTCGCGCTGAGCGTCGTTACACTCCGGGGAGTCACCCCGCCCACCGCCCGACGCCGTCGGGCGCCAGCGCATCCAGCCAACAGGAGAGATCGAGTGAGCCGCTTCTTCACGTCCGAGTCGGTGACCGAGGGCCACCCCGACAAGATCGCCGACCAGATCAGCGACAGCGTCCTCGACGCGCTGCTGGCGGAGGACCCCAAGAGCCGTGTCGCGTGCGAGACGTACGTGACCACGGGCCTCGTGCTCGTCGGCGGCGAGGTGACCACCGAGGCGTACGCCGACATCGCGCGCATCGCCCGCGACCGCGTCCTGGAGATCGGGTACGACTCCTCCGTCAAGGGCTTCGACGGTGAGTCCTGCGCCGTGCAGATCACCCTCGACGCGCAGAGCCCCGACATCGCGCAGGGCGTCGACACCGCGTTCGAGAACCGCGCCGACGGCTCCGTCGACCCGCTCGACCTGCAGGGCGCCGGCGACCAGGGCCTCATGTTCGGTTTCGCGATCGACGAGACCCCCGAGCTGATGCCGCTGCCGATCACCATCGCGCACCGCCTCGCCGAGCAGCTGACCGCGGTCCGCAAGGACGGCACGCTGCCCTACCTGCGCGCCGACGGCAAGACGCAGGTCACCATCGAGTACGGCGACGACGACAAGCCCAAGCGCGTCGAGGCCATCGTCGTGTCCACGCAGCACGAGGAGGGCATCGACCTCGACGCCCAGCTCCGCGGCGACATCAAGAAGCACGTCATCGACGTCGTGCTCGGCCAGTACGACATCGACTCCAGCGACTACAAGCTGCACGTCAACCCCACCGGCCGCTTCGTCATCGGCGGACCCATGGGCGACGTCGGCCTGACCGGCCGCAAGATCATCGTCGACACCTACGGCGGCTACGCCCGCCACGGCGGCGGCGCGTTCTCGGGGAAGGACCCGAGCAAGGTCGACCGCTCCGCCGCGTACGCGATGCGCTGGGTCGCGAAGAACATCGTCGCCGCCGGCCTCGCCACCAAGGCCGAGGTCCAGGTCGCGTACGCTATCGGCGTCGCCAAGCCGGTCGGCTTCTACGTGGACACCTACGGCACCGAGACGGTCCCGGTCGACAAGATCCGTGAGGCCGTCCTCGAGGTCTTCGACCTCCGCCCCGGCGCCATCGTCCGCGACCTCGACCTGCTCCGCCCGATCTACGCGCAGACCGCCGCCTACGGCCACTTCGGCCGCCCCGGCCTGCCGTGGGAGGACACCGGCCGCGCCGAGGCCCTCAAGGCCGCCGCGCACGCCTGACCCGCACGCCGCCACCGCCCGCCATCCGCCCGGATGGCGGGCGGTGGTGCGTCCAGGGCTTCGTCCTGCGGCTGCGGTGGTCTGGTCGGTCGTGGTCCCGCTCGTCGCTCGGCCAGTGGGGCGGTAGGTAGCCCGCGCCATCGAGGCCCGGTTGCGCGTGTCAGGTACCGCCGACCCGCGTTCCGCCTCTCACCTACCGCCCAGGCGGGGGCTGCGGAAGAAATTCGTTGTCCGCGACACGAAATTGTTCGAAGATGCTGGACGTGACCCCCATCACGCGATAGGTTCACGCAAACAACAATTGCGTCCGGGTGTCGATCAGATGTCGTCTCCGTGTCGCGCGAGATGAATCAAGGAGGCGGTTCGTGTGAAGCGGACGCGCAATCTGGTGCTGGCCGGGCTCATGGGTGCCACGCTCATGCTGAGCGCCTGCGGCAGCAGCGACTCGGGGAACGACGGCAGCGACAGCAAGGGTGACGCGGGCAAGATCGGCGTCATCCTCCCCGACACCAAGTCCTCGGTGCGCTGGGAGTCGGCCGACCGTCCCGCGCTCGAGAAGGCGTTCAAGGAGGCCGGCGTCGAGTACGAGATCCAGAACGCCGAGGGCGACGCCGACAAGATGGCCACCATCGCCGACAGCATGATCGCCGACGGCGTCACCGTCCTCGCGATCGTCAACCTCGACTCCGACTCCGGCGCCTCCATCGAGGAGAAGGCCGCGCAGCAGGGCGTCAAGACGATCGACTACGACCGGCTCACGCTGGGCGGCTCGGCCGACTACTACGTCTCGTTCGACAACACCAAGGTCGGCGAGCTGCAGGGCCAGGGTCTCGAGCAGTGCCTCGGCGACAAGGACGCGAACGTCATCTACCTGAACGGCTCGCCCACCGACAACAACGCGACGCTGTTCTCCGAGGGTGCGCACAGCGTCCTCGACAAGAACACGAAGTACAAGAACGTCGGCGAGCAGGCCGTCCCCGACTGGGACAACGAGCAGGCCGTCACGATCTTCGAGCAGCTGTACACGAAGGTCGACGGCGACGTCCAGGGCGTCTACGCGGCCAACGACGGCCTCGCCGGCTCGGTCATCTCGATCCTGCAGAAGAACGGCCAGGCGGGCAAGGTCCCGGTCACGGGCCAGGACGCCACGGTCGAGGGCCTGCAGAACATCCTCAAGGGCGACCAGTGCATGTCGGTGTACAAGTCGGCCACGCAGGAGGCCGGCGCGCTCGCCAAGGCGGCCATCGCGCTCGCCAAGGGCGACAAGGCCGAGACCAACGGCACCACCGAGGACTCCGAGGGCAAGCGTGAGGTTCCCTCGATCCTCCTGACCCCGCAGTCCATCACGAAGGACAACGTCAAGGACGTCGTCGACGACGGAGGCGTCAGCAAGGACGACCTCTGCGCCAACGACTTCGCGAAGCTCTGCGCGGACGCCGGCATCAGCTGACGTCCACCCCGACGTCCCGCGGGGGACGGTCCTGCCAGACCGTCCCCCGCGGGAGTCACGCTGGGCGCGCTCGCGCCCGCACCGTCCGACCGCCCTCCTGCGACTCCCTGGAGACATCCCCATGACCACCAACCCGCTGCTGGAGCTGCGCGGCATCAACAAGAGCTTCGGCGCCGTCCACGTCCTGCACGACGTCGACTTCGCCGTCTACCCCGGCCAGGTCACGGCGCTCGTCGGCGACAACGGCGCCGGCAAGTCGACGCTCGTCAAGACGATCGCCGGCATCTACTCCGCCGACACCGGCCAGCGCTACTTCGAGGGCAAGCCGGTCGACATCCACGGCCCCCGCGACGCGGCCGACCTCGGCATCGAGGTCGTCTACCAGGACCTCGCCCTCTGCGACAACCTCGACATCGTCGAGAACATGTTCCTCGGCCGCGAGCTCATGAAGGGCCCGCAGCTCGACGAGGCCACCATGGAGGCCCGCGCCCGCGAGACCCTCGCGTCGCTGTCCGTGCGCACGGTCAAGTCGGTGCGCCAGAGCGTCGCCAGCCTGTCCGGCGGCCAGCGCCAGACCGTCGCCATCGCGAAGTCGGTCCTCTGGAACTCCAAGGTCGTGCTGCTCGACGAGCCCACCGCGGCCCTGGGCGTCGCCCAGACCCGCCAGGTGCTGGACCTCGTCCGGCGTCTCGCCGACCAGGGACTCGGCGTCGTGCTGATCTCCCACAACATGGTCGACGTCTTCGAGGTCGCCGACCGCATCACCACCCTGTACCTCGGCCGCGTGGCCGCCGACGTCGCCACGAAGGACGTCACCAACACCCAGGTCGTCGAGCTCATCACCGCGGGTCGCTCGGGCGATCTCGGGCTCGCATCCGTCTGAGAGGCACCATGACCACGTCATCCACGGGCACCCAGCCCGCCCAGAACGCCGGCAGCGGCCTCGCCGACTCCGACTTCGCGATCGACTCGCGCCAGACCACGACGCTCGGCGAGGCCTGGCAGGCCTACCTCAACCGCCTGCGCGGCGGCGACATGGGCGCCCTGCCCGCGACGCTGGGGCTCGTCGTCCTCTTCATCGTCTTCGGCTCGCTCAGCGACACCTTCCTGACCGCGCTGAACATCGCCAACCTCATCACCCAGGCCGGCGCGATCTGCGTCCTGGCCATGGCGCTCATCCCGGTGCTACTGCTCGGCGACATCGACCTGTCCGCGGGTGTCGCGGGCGCGGTCGGCGCCGCGGTCGCGGCGCTGGCGATCGACGACCACGGACTGCCCTGGTACGTCGCCGTCGTCGGCGCGCTCGTCGTCGGCATGGTGCTCGGCGCGTTCATCGGTGCGCTGGTCGCCAAGCTCGGCATCCCGAGCTTCGTCGTCACGCTGGCCTTCTTCCTGGCCCTGCAGGGCGTGCTGCTGAAGATGATCGGCCAGGGCGGCTCGGTCCGTGTGGCCGACCCGGTGCTGCGCGGCATCACCATCAAGAACGTGCCCGTCACGGTCGGCTGGATCGTCGCCGTCGCCGTGGTGGTCCTGTTCGCGGCCCTCACGCTGCTGCGTCACCGCACGCAGGTGCAGCGCGGTCTCGCGCACCAGCCGCTCAGCCTCATCCTCGTCAAGATCGCCGGCCTGGCGGTCGTCGTGCTGGGCCTCACGGCGCTGCTCAACGTCGACCGCAGCCGCAACCCGAACTTCCCGATCCAGGGTGTGCCGTACGTGCTGCTCGTGGTGGGTGCGCTGCTGGTGCTGTTCACCTTCCTGCTCAGCCGGACCCGCTACGGACGTCACGTGTACGCCGTGGGCGGCAACCGCGAGGCCGCTCGACGCGCGGGCATCAACGTCGACCGCATCCGCATCTCGGTCTTCGTCATCTGCACGTCGACGGCAGCCATCAGCGGCATCATCGCCGCGTCGTACGCCGGCAAGGTCTCGCCGTCGTCCGGTGGCGGCAACACGCTGCTGTACGCCGTCGGTGCGGCGGTCATCGGCGGCACGAGCCTCTTCGGCGGCAAGGGCAAGGCGCGCGACGGCGTCATCGGCGGTGTCGTGATCGCCACGATCGCCAACGGTCTCGGCCTGCTCAACCAGGCCAGCTGGATCAACTACGTCGTCACCGGAGGCGTGCTGCTGCTCGCCGCCAGCGTCGACGCCCTGTCGCGCCGTCGCCGGTCCGCGTCGGGCGTGAGCTGAGCCGACCATGCAGACGCGGGCCCGCGGGGGGGCGGGCACCAACCAGGAGGCCGTGAGACGGCACAACCTGGGCACGCTGCTCGGCCAGGTGCACCTGCGGGGCCGCGTGTCCCGGGCCGACCTCACCACGCACATGGGCCTGAACCGCAGCACGATCGCGGGGCTGGTGACCGAGCTGGAGTCCCTCGGCCTGGCCGAGCAGGTGCGGTCGGCCGCCGTGCGCAACGGCGCCGGCCGTCCCTCGCCCGACGTGGTCCCGACGCCAGACGGAGCCCACGTGCTGGCCGTCGACGTGCGGGTCGACGGCCTGGCCGTGGCCCGCGTCGGGCTGGGCGGCACGGTGCTGGCCCGCGCCACCGGGCCCATCCCGGCCTCGCGCGACCCGCACGCGGTCGCCGACGCCATCCACGCGATGCTGCGCCTCGTGGTGCGCGACGCCGCCCCGAGCAGTGCGCTCGTCGGCGTCGGCATGGCCGTCCCCGGCGTGGTGCGCCGGTCCGACGGCATGGTGCGGCTCGCCCCGAACCTCGGCTGGGTCGACGTGCCGTTCAGCGCGATCCTCTCCGAGCGCCTCGGCCGGATCGCCCCGGTCGAGGTGGGCAACGACGCCGACCTCGGCGCGCTCTCGGAGCATCTTCGCGGTGCGGGCGTCGACGTGGCTGACCTCGTGTACCTCTCGGGCGAGGTCGGCGTCGGAGCCGGCGTGATCGTGGGCGGGCACCGGCTCGTCGGCGCGGGCGGCTACGCGGGCGAGATCGGTCACCTGTCGCTCGACCCGCAGGGTCGCGAGTGCCACTGCGGCAACCGCGGCTGCTGGGAGACGCAGGTCGGTGCGCACGCCATCGCCGAGGCGATCGGGTGCCCGGCCGACCGGGTCGCGTCGCTCGATGAGGTGCTCGACGCGTTGACGAGCGCCGACGAGGACCTCCGCGAGGTCGGCCGGCTCCTGGGTCGCGGGCTCGCGAACGTCGTCAACCTGCTCAACCCGCAGGTCATCGTCCTGGGCGGGTTCCTGCGCTCGCTCTACCCCCTCGTGCGCGAGGAGGTCGACCGCACCCTGCACGACGCCGCGCTCGTGGCGCCCCAGGAGCTGGTGCGGGTCGCGCTGCCCGGTCTCGGGCCCGACGCGGTGCTGCTGGGTGCGGCGGAGACGGCCTTCGGCCGGCTGCTCGCCGACCCGGTCAGCTGCCTGGGCCAGGCCCAGCTCGACGTCGAGTCGGCGCTCGTCGTCGCCTGAGCGCCGGACGGCTCAGAGCGCGGCGACGCCGCTGAGCACGTCGGCCAGCGCCTGCTCCGCGGCACCCAGCGCGGCGGCCTCGATGCCCAGCTCGCCGACCCGCAGCGTCGGTCGGTGCGCGTCGGCCGATGGCAGCCGGTCGGCCAGCGTGGCGTCCGCGTCGTCGAGGATCCAGGGGGCCAGGGGCTGGAAGTAGCCGCCCAGCACCACGGTCTCGGGGTCGAGCACCGTGCACAGGGCCGCGAGGCCGCGGCCGAGGTCGGTCGCCAGCGACCGGAGGACGTCGGCGGCGGCGGGGTCGGTCGACGCGCGCTCCGCGACCTGGGCTGCGCGCTCCATGGGCGTGCCCTCGCCGGTCACGTCGACGGCCGCGAGCGTCGGCCGCAGACCGACCGTCGCCTCCCAGCACCCCAGCCGGCCGCAGGCGCACCGACGGTCGGGCTGTCCGACGGGCATGTGCCCGACCTCGCCGGCGAACCCGGACCCGCGCACGAGCCGACCGTCCTGCACGATCCCGCCACCGATGCCGACGGTGCCGGTGATGTACAGCGACGACGCCGGGCCGCGTGCTGCGCCGTGGGTCGCCTCGGCCACGGCGGCGAGGTTGGCGTCGTTGTCGACCTGCACGGGCAGGCCCAGCGACGCGGCGAGCCGGTCGCCGGGCCGGGTGTCCGTCCAGCCCAGGTTCGGCGCGAGCCGGACGGTCGCGTGGTCGCGCTCGACCAGGCCGGGGACGGCGAGGTGGGCCCCGACGATGCGCCCGGGGGCCTCGCGCCTGACCCGACCAGCCCGACCGGGGTCGACGGTCGACCCCGGCCCTGCGAGGACGCCTCGCCCTCGACGACGACGGCGTGCTCGGCGAGCTCGCCCACGATCGCCCCCACCGTGGCCTTGGCCAGGCCGGTGCGACGCGCGAGCGCCGACCGGCTCCCAGGGCCGTGGTCGCGCAGCGTGCGCAGCACGAGGGCCGTGTTGGCGCGACGCAGCTGGTCGGGGGCGGCCGGGGGCATGCTCAGCGCACCCCGTAGAGGTGCTCGAGCGCCAGCTGGTCGAGCCGCTCGAAGGCCATGCCGCGAGAGCCGAGGGTCTCCGGGTCCTCCTCCGGCGCGGCCTGCAGGTCCTGCCAGGTCTCGCCCTCGGCCAGGGTCGGCGTGGCCAGCTCGCCGACGCGCGACGCGGCGAGCGCCTCCTGCACGTCGGGGTCGGCGCGGAAGGCGAGCGACTTCTCGCGCAGCACCAGGTAGTTCGTCATGCACGCGGCGGCCGCCGTCCACACGCCGTCCTCGTCCTCGGTGCGCGGCGTCTTGAAGTCGAAGTGCACCGGTCCGTCGTAGCCGCCCTGCAGCAGCGTGTCGACGACCCAGAAGGCGCCACGGGCGTTGCCGGCGCCGAAGCGGAAGTCCTGGTCGTAGCGCGGGCCGGTCTGGCCGTTGAGGTCGATGTGGAAGAGCTTGTCGTGCCACAGCGCCTGCGCGTACCCGTGCGCGGCGTTCAGCCCGGCCATCTCCTCGTGCCCGATCTCGGGGTTCACGCCCACGAGCTCGGGACGCTCGAGGCTGTCGATGAAGGCGAGGGCGTGGCCGATCGTCGGGAGCAGGATGTCGCCGCGGGGCTCGTTCGGCTTGGGCTCGATCGCGAAGCGCAGGTCGTAGCCCTGGTCCACGACGTACTGGCCCAGGAGGTCGAAGCCCTCCTTGTAGCGCGACAGCGCAGCCTGCACGTCCTTGGCCGCGCCGCTCTCGGCGCCCTCGCGCCCGCCCCAGCACACGTAGACCTGGGCGCCGAGCTCGGCGGCGAGGTCGATGTTGCGCATGACCTTGCGCAGCGCGAACCGGCGCACGGCGCGGTCGTTCGACGTGAACCCGCCGTCCTTGAAGACGGGGTGGCCGAACAGGTTCGTCGTCGCGGTCGTCACGGCCAGGCCGGTGTCGGCGAGGCCCTGGCGGAAGCGGTCGAGGATGGCGTCGCGCTCCGACGTCGAGGAGCCGAAGGGCACGACGTCGTCGTCGTGGAAGTTCACGCCGTAGGCGCCGATCTCGGCGAGCTTCTCGAGCGCGTGGACCGGGTCCATCGGTGCGCGCGTCGGGTCGCCGAACGGGTCGCGGCCGGCGTACTGGACGGTCCAGATGCCGAAGGAGAACTTGTCGGCGGGGGTCGGGGTGGGGACGGACATGGTGCGCCTCTCGGTGGGTGGTGCGGTGGTCGGTGGTGGGTCGTCGGTGCGGCTGTCGTGCTGCCGGGTCAGGGCGGCCGGGTCAGGGAGTCAGGGCGGGCGTGCGGTCGCGCAGCGCGGCGTACGCGTCGCGGACGCCGGGCGTCGGGTCCGCCTGGAGCACCCGGGTGCCAGCGAGCGGCCAGGCGGGCGGCTCGGCCGATCCGGACAGGGTCCACGCGGCCTGGCGGGCGGCGCCGAGGGCGACGTACTCGGCGGACGCCGGCAGCACGACGTCGCGTCCCAGCACGGCCGGCGCGAGCGCCTGCACGGCCGAGCTCTTGGCGCCGCCGCCGATGAGCAGCACGCGGTCGACCCCGGTGAGCCCCTGGGCCACCGCGTCGAGCGCGTCGGCCAGGGAGCACAGCAGCGCCTCGACGGCGGCCCGGGCGACGTCGGCGCGGCTGGTCGCCGTGGTGAGCCCGGCCCAGGTGCCGCTGGCGTCGGGCCGGTTCGGGGTGCGCTCGCCGTCGTAGTACGGGCTGACGGTGAGGCCGTGGGCACCTGGTACGGAGTCGAGGGCGAGTGCGGCGAGCTCGTCGTGGTCGACGCCGAGGAGACGGGCGTGCAGGTCGAGGATGCGGGCGGCGTTGAGCGTCGTGGCCATGGGCAGGTAGCGGCCCGTCGCGTCGGCGAACCCGGTCACGACGCCGGTGCGGTCGACGACGGGGGAGTCGCTGACGGCGGCGGCGACGCCGGACGTGCCGATCGACAACGACACGTCGCCCGGTCCGAGCCCGAGCCCGAGGGCGGCCGCCATGTTGTCGCCCGTGCCGGGAGCCACGACGGCGCCGTGCTCGGTGGTGCCGACCTGCTCGTTCGGGCCGGCGACGCGGGGGAGGCCGGCGGCATGGCCCAGGGCGCGCTCGAGGAGGTCCTCGCGGTACGCGCCGTCGGCCGCGGAGTAGTAGCCGGTGCCCGAGGCGTCGCCGCGGTCCGTGGCGGGTGCGGAGCGACGACCTCCGGCGTGCCACGACAGGTAGTCGTGGGGGAGCAGCACGCGCGTCGTGCGTCGTGCGGCGTCGGGCTCGTGGTCGCGCAGCCAGCGCAGCTTCGTGATCGTGAAGGAGGCGACGAGGACGCTGCCCACGGCCTCGGCGCAGGCGGCCGGTCCGCCGATCTCCTCGACCAGCTCCGCGGCCGCAGCGGCCGAGCGGGTGTCGTTCCACAGCAGCGCGTCGTGGACGGGCGCGTCCTCGGCGTCGAGCGCGACCATGCCGTGCTGCTGCCCCCCGACGGCCACGGCGGCGGCGCGGGGGAGCAGGGGACCGGCGGCGGCGTCGAACGCCTCGAGCCAGGCCCGCGGGTCGACGCTGGTGCCGTCGGGGTGAGGGGCCGTGCGTGACGCGACGACCGTGCCGTCGTCGGCGTCGACGAGGACGGCCTTCGTGGACTGCGTCGAGGAGTCGACGCCGAGGACGAGGGGCATGTCCCCATATTCGTTCAGGTTCCGAACGAAGTCAAGCATTCAGCGTGACGTGTCTCACGCGTACGCGGACTGCGGCGAGGGCGGGGCCGTTCGGCGTGCGCTCCCGCGCGCGTCGCCGTGCGTTCATCCGCGACCGGTCGGCTGGGGCCATGACTGACACGCCCGAACCCACCACCCCACCCGACCGCACGCGACGACGTCTCGTCGTGGGTGGGGCCGTCGGCGCGGCCACGGTCGGCACCGGCGGCGTCCTGGTCCCCGCGGCGGCCTCGGGGGCTGCCGCGGACCGACGCCGGCACGCCGACGCGCTGCGCCGCAATCCCTTCACGCTCGGCGTCGCGTCCGGCGACCCCGTGCCCGACGGGGTCGTGCTCTGGACCCGGCTCGCCCTCGACCCGACCGCCGCCGACGGACGGGGCGGCATGCCCGACCGACCCGTCGCGCTCACGTGGCAGGTGGCCAGCGACGCTCGGTTCCGCCGCGTCGTGCGGACCGGTCGCGTGACCGCGCTCCCGCAGCACGCCCACAGCGTGCACGTCGAGGTCGAGGGACTGCGGCCCGGTCGCGAGTACTGGTACCGCTTCCGGGCCGGGCGCCACGTCTCTCGCGCCGCCCGCACCAGCACGTCACCGACCCCGGGCGCCCTGCCCGCCTCGATGACGATGGCGTTCGCCTCCTGCGCCCAGCTCGAGCACGGCTTCTTCAGCGCCTACCGCAACATCGCGGCCGACCAGCCCGACCTCGTCCTCCACCTGGGCGACTACCTCTACGAGTACACGGCCCGCGACTACGTGGCACCCGGCGGGAACGTGCGCGACCACGAGGGTCCGGAGACCGTCGACCTCGCCTCCTACCGCCAGCGGCACGCGCAGTACAAGGCCGACGCCGACCTGCAGGCAGCCCACGCGGCCGCACCGTGGCTCGTGGTGTGGGACGACCACGAGGTCGACAACAACTGGGCGGGCGACACCCCCGAGAACATCGCGGAGAAGCCCGGGTTCGCCGCGCGCCGGGCGGCCGCGTTCCGGGCCTACTACGAGAACATGCCGCTGCGCCGCTCGTCGATCCCGCGGGGGGACCACCTGCAGCTCTTCCGTCGGCTGCACTGGGGTGCGCTCGCGTCGTTCCACATGCTCGACACGCGCCAGTTCCGCGACGACCAGGGCTGCGGCGACGGCTACCGGGCCGACTGCCCGGCGGCCGTCGACCCGAGCCGCAGCATCGACGGACCCGCGCAGGAGCGCTGGCTGCTCGACGGGTTCCGCCGCTCGCGGGCCCGCTGGGACGTCATCGGCCAGCAGGTGTTCTTCGCCCAGCGCGACAGCACCGACGGTCCGGTCAAGACGGTGTCGATGGACGCCTGGGACGGCTACCAGGCGTCGCGAGACCGCATCACGCGCGGCTGGGTCGACGCGCAGGTCCGCAACCCCGTGGTGCTCACCGGCGACGTGCACGCCCACTGGGCCTCGGAGCTGAAGCTCGACTACGACGACCCGACGTCGCGCAGCGTCGGCACCGAGCTCGTGTGCTCGTCGGTCACGTCGGGCGGCAACGGCGCCGACAGCGCCGTGACGGCGCACCCGTGGCTGCGGTGGAACCCGCACCTGAAGCTGCAGAACAACCTCCGCGGCTACGTGCGCACCCGCATCACGCCCGACGACCTGACGGCCGAGTTCCGCTGCCTGCCCCAGGTGCGGACCCCGGGCGCGGAGGCGTTCACGCGGGCCACGTTCGTCGTGGAGGACCGCGTGCCGGCGCTGAACCTCGTCCAGGACCGTGGGGTCCCCGGCGCGCGGACGTTCGCGGGGCGCTCGGCCGAGGAGGACACCCGCGCGACGATCGAGCACGAGACCGCGCGTCCCCGGTGACCGTGCTCGGGGACGCCCGCCGCGCTGCCGCGAGGTCCGGAGCTGCCTAGGCTGACGACGTGACGATCCACGACGAGCACCCGTTCGTGCCGCCCGAGGGGGAGCGCGACGTGCTCCGACGCCTGCGCGGTCGTCTGCCGGCGGCCGTCACGGTCTGGGCGGCCGGCGAGGGGCGGAGCAGGGTCGGGCTGACCGTCTCCTCCTTCCTGCTCGCCGCGGGCGACCCGGCTCGCGTGCTGGCGCTGGTCGACGAGGAGTCGGACCTCTGGGACGCCCGCCCCGAGCGCGTGAGCGTGAACGTGCTCGGGGCGGACCACGCCTACCTCGCCGACGCCTTCGCGGGGACGGCGCCGGCTCCCGGCGGCCCGTTCACGCTCGGGTCGTGGAGCGACGGTCCTTGGGGACCGTGCCTCGACGACGCCGTCGCCTGCGTCGGCGTCAGCCTCGACGACGTCGAGCCCGGGCACGAGGGGTGGAGCCTGCTGCTGCGCGGCACCGTCGACGACGTCGACCTGCGCGACGGACCCGCCCTGATGCACCTGCGCGGTCGCTACCGCACCTGACGGTGGTGCCCGGCGTGCGTGAGGTGCGCTGGCTAGACTGACCGAATGGCGTTGCTCGACGAGATCACCGGCCCCGCGGACCTGCGGGCGATGTCCGACGCCGACCTCGAGACGCTCGCCCACGAGATCCGTGAGCGCACGATCGACGCCGTCGCGGCGCACGCCGGGCACCTGGGCCCGAACCTCGGCGTCGTCGAGCTGACGCTCGCGCTGCACCGGGTCTTCGACTCCCCGCGCGACCGCATCGTGTGGGACACCGGCCACCAGGCCTACGTGCACAAGATGGTCACCGGACGCGCCGGCGACTTCGACACCCTGCGCCAGGAGGGTGGCCTGTCCGGCTACCCGAGCCGGGCGGAGTCCGAGCACGACTGGGTCGAGAACAGCCACGCGTCCACCAGCCTGTCCTACGCCGAGGGCATGGCGCGGGCCAACCAGGTGCTGGGACGCGACGACCACGTCGTCGCGGTGATCGGCGACGGCGCCATGACGGGCGGCATGGCCTGGGAGGCCATCAACAACATCGCCGCCTCGCAGGACCGTCGCGTCGTCATCGTCGTCAACGACAACGGGCGCTCCTACCAGCCGACGGTCGGCGGACTCGCCAACCGGCTCACCGACATCCGCACCAACCCGCGCTACGAGCCGGCGCTCGGCGCGATCCGCGAGCGGCTGAACCGCGGCGGCTCGGTCGGCCCGGCCGCCTACGACGCCCTGCACGCCATCAAGAAGGGCCTGAAGGACGTCCTCGCGCCGCAGGGCATGTTCGAGGACCTCGGCCTCAAGTACGTCGGCCCCGTCGACGGGCACGACCGCAAAGCCGTCGAGTCCGCCCTCGCGCACGCCAAGCGCTTCGGCGGTCCCGTGCTCGTGCACGTCCTGACCACCAAGGGCCAGGGCTACGACATCGCCGTCGCGAACGAGAACGACCAGATGCACCAGGCCCCGCAGTTCGACCGGACGACGGGCGACGCCGTCTCGGTCGCGCCGGCCGGGTGGACGTCGGTCTTCCGCGACGAGGTCGTCCGGATCGCCGACGAGCGCCCCGACGTCGTCGGCATCACCGCGGCGATGCTCTACCCCGTCGGGCTCGACGCGTTCGCCGACAAGTTCCCCGACCGTGTCTTCGACGTCGGCATCGCCGAGCAGCACGCCGCGACGAGCGCCGCCGGCATGGCGATGGCCGGGCTCCACCCGGTGGTCGCGGTCTACGCCACGTTCCTCAACCGCGCGTTCGACCAGGTGCTGCTCGACGTCGCCCTCCACCGGTGCGGCGTCACGTTCGTGCTCGACCGCGCGGGCGTCACCGGCGACGACGGCGCGAGCCACAACGGCATGTGGGACATGTCGATGCTGCAGCTCGTGCCGCGGCTGCGCCTGGCCGCGCCGCGCGACGGCGCACGGCTGCGCGAGCTGCTGCGCGAGGCCGTCGACGTCGACGACGCGCCCACGGTGGTGCGCTTCGCGAAGGGTGCCGTGCCCGCCGACGTCGAGGCGATCGACACGGTCGGCACGTGCGACGTGCTCGCCCGCGGCGACCGCCAGGACGTCCTCGTGCTCGCGGTCGGCTCGATGGTGCCCACCTGCCTCGCGGCGGCGGAGCAGCTGTCGGCGCAGGGGTTGGGGGTCACGGTCGTCGACCCGCGCTGGGTCAAGCCGTTCGACCCCGCCGTCGTCGGGCTCGCCGCCGAGCACCGCCTCGTCGTGACGGTCGAGGACAACGGCCGGACCGGCGGTGTCGGGGCGGCGTTCACGCAGGCGCTGCGCGACGTCGAGAGCGACGTGCCTGTCCGCGTGCACGGCGTGGCCCAGGAGTTCCTCGACCACGCGAAGCGTCCGGTCATCCTGGAGCGGCTCGGCCTCACGCCGGACGCCGTGGCCGCCGACACGCACGCCGCCTGGCTGCGACTGACCGGGAACAACGCGGACGTCTGAGGGCTTGACGATGAAGTGGCCCTCACGACGTGACCGAGACGACGCGACCGACCCGACGCCCTCCGGCGACGGCCCGGTCCTCATCCATGCCCTCGACGGGTTCCTGACCGCGGGCGGAGCGCCGCGCATCGCGGCGCAGCACCTGCTCTCCGGGCGCGGCGAGGTGCTGCGCAGCTTCGACGTCGACGAGCTGTACGACTACCGCGCGCGGCGTCCGTTCATCACGTTCCGCCAGGACCACTACGTCGACTACGACGAGCCGCGGCTCGACGTCGTCCGCGAGCACGACCGGTCGGGCACGCCGTACCTGGTGCTGACGGGTCCGGAGCCGGACTTCCGGTGGGAGTCGTTCGTCGACGGCGTGCAGGAGGTCGTGGAGGACCTCGACGTGAGCCTGACCCTCGGCCTGGGGGCGGTGCCGATGGGCGTGCCGCACACGCGGCCCACGATGATCACGGCGCACGGCTCGCGACCGGAGCTCGTCGACCGCACGAACCTGTGGCAGGCCGAGGTGCGCGTGCCGTCGTCGGCGCAGTCGCTGCTGGAGTACCGGCTGACCCAGCGCGGGCTCGACAGCGCCGGCTACGTCGCGCACGTGCCGCACTACCTGACCCAGGTCGACTACCCGCCGGCGGCGCTCGCGCTGCTCGAGGCGGTGCTCGACCGCACGGGCCTCGACCTCGACCTCGACCCGCTGCGCGCCGTGCAGGGCGCCACGGTGGCCGACATCGAGCGTCAGATCGAGGACCAGGGCGGCGCCGAGGTCCTCGCGGGCCTCGAGCAGCAGTACGACGCCTTCACCCGCGGCGCCGCCGAGTCCCTCCTCGCCGAGGACGGCGACCTGCCCAGCGGCGACGAGCTGGCCGACCAGTTCGAGCAGTTCCTCGCCCGTCAGCGCAAGGACGACCAGGACTGACGCGGTCTCGCCCACCATCGGTGGATCTGGACCCTTGGAAGCGCTCCTGCGGTTCAGCATCCACCGATGGCGGGCAGCGCGACGCAAGGATCCTGCGTTCACGACGGGATCCCGTAGCCAACGCAGACGTGTGGGACCAGCAGCGGCCCAACGCAGCATCGTGCGTCCACCCCGTGCCGAACCCGCAGCCCGAGACCCCAGCCCAGCGCCATCGCCAGCCGCCCGGTCGAGGCGCTCACGGAGACGAGACACAGCGCCAGCCGAGCCAGCGCAGCAGCACGATGAAACCCCTTGCAGGCAGCGCAGCAGCAAGCCGTCACCCGCGCAGGCAGCGCGCGCGGTCACGACGCGACGCAAGCAAGCACCACGGTGTGAGCCCGCTCTCCACCCCCGCACGCCGACGCGGAGCGGTCTCGCGGATCGGTAGGATCTGCGCGTGCCTGCATCCCTCGACGAGCTCGTGACCCTGCTGGACCTCGAACCGCTCGAGGTGGGCCTCTTCCGTGGCGGTCAGCCGGAGGGGTCCAGCCTGAAGCGGGTCTTCGGCGGCCAGGTGGCGGCCCAGGCCGTGACGGCCGCCCAGCTGACGGTGCCGGAGGACCGGCACATCCACTCGTTGCACGCGTACTTCCTGCTCGGCGGCGACCCGTCGATCCCGATCGTGTACGACGTCGAGAACGTGCGCGACGGTGGCTCGTTCACGACGCGTCGGATCGCGGCGCGTCAGCACGGCGAGAACATCTTCTACATGACGGCGTCGTTCCAGCGCACGGAGGACGGGTTCGACCACCAGGACGTCATGCCGCAGGTGCCGTCGCCGGAGGAGTCGGTGCCGCTGCTCGACGTGATCCGCCAGGTCCGCCCGCAGGAGGTGGAGTCGTGGAAGCGTGAGTGGTCGTCGTTCGACCTGCGCTACATCGGCGACAACCGCCCGGCCGACGACCCGACGCGGGCGACGGTGCCGGCGGTGCAGCGGCTGTGGTTCCGGGCCGACGGCACGCTGCCGGCGTCGCGGATCATCCACACGGCGGCGTTCGTGTACATCAGCGACTTCAGCCTGCTGGGCGTCGCGCTGCTGCCGCACGGTGAGCTGATCAGCTCACCGCGGGTGCAGCCGGCGTCGCTGGACCACACGATCTGGTTCCACCGGCCGATCAGCGCCGACGAGTGGCTGCTGTACGACCAGACGTCGCCGTCGGCGTCGGGTGCGCGCGGACTGAGCACGGCCCGGGTGTTCGCCGAGGACGGTACGCTCGTCGCGACCGTCGCGCAGGAGGGCCTGATCCGACGGGTCACGCCCCGCGACTGACGCCCCCGGTCGTCACGGCGTCCCGAACGACAGCGACGACGGGTGCTGGGGTCCGGTGAGCACCGTCATCGGCACGAGCGCCGGGAGGAGCGAGCCGATGGTCGGCAGCAGGTGCGGCGCGTCGAAGCCCTGCACCGAGACGCGCAGCCGGTGTCCCTGGGGGATGCGGGCGCGGGTGGGGAAGATCTCGACGTCGATCGGCGCGACCTGGCCGGGGGCGAGCGGAGCCTGCGCCGCGCGCGTGAACGGGTGGTACGGCTGCACCAGCGTCCCGTCGACGTAGCGCGAGCGTGAGCGGTCGAGCGCGCGGTGCGAGAGCACCTGCCAGCCGCCGGTGAGCCGCGAGACCGTGCCGTCGGGTGCGACGTCGGAGACGGTGACCGAGAGCATGCCGTCGCCGGCGGGGGAGGAGGTGTAGAGGCGTGCGTTCAGCGGTCCCTGCACCACGACGTCGGCCTTGAGCGGCGCGGTCTCGAACACGGGGCCGAGGGTGTCGTTGAAGGAGTTGTTCGTGAAGCACGGCAGGTCCGGCAGCGCCTGGCGCAGGATGCCCGCGGTCCACTGGTTGGCCGAGCGCGTGCAGAGACCCTGCACGGGGATGGTCGGCACGGTCGTGCTGCCGCTGCGCGGCGGCCCGGCGGTGAGGCCGCCCGGCGCGCCGGCCGTCGTGGCGGTGCCGCTGAGCCGGAACGTGCGTGGGGTGAGGGTCGACGGCATCCACGACGTCCCGCGGACCCAGCGACCGCTGCCCTGCTCGTAGCTGCTGAGACCGGCGATCTCGTCGAGCCGCTGGCCGGGGAGGCCCTTGACGTAGTGGTCGAACCAGCGCAGCTGCAGCTGCTCGATGCTGCCGTAGCCGGCGTCGCCGACCTCGGCGCCCGACGAGCCCTGCAGGTGGTCCCAGGGGCCGACGATCATGCGGGTCGGGACGCCCCGACGCTGCAGGTTCTCGTACAGGAGCGGGGTGCCGCGCTGGAAGAGGTCGTACTGCCCGGCGATGAAGAACGTGGGCACGGTGATCCGTGACGCGACCTGCAGCGGCGAGCGCTGCGTGTAGAAGGCACCGTCGTAGGCGGGCTCGCCGCCGGTGAAGGCGGCGAGCAGGAGCTGGCTGCTGAACAGGCCGTTGCCGAGCAGGTGGGTCACGAGGGTGCCCAGGCCCGTGCCGGGGTCCGTCGCGGTGAGGGCCGGCGGGATGATCGACGTGCCGCTCACCAGGCCGAGCCAGAGCGGGATGAACCCGACGTCGAGCGCTCCGCCCGAGGCGACCACGTCGCGGTACACGTCGGCGCCGGGCACCTGGGGGAAGATGGCCTTCAGGCCCTTCGGCCGGTCGGCGGCGGCGAAGAGCTGGGCGATGCCCATGTAGGAGGGGCCGTTCATGGCCGTGCGTCCGTCGCTCCACGGCTGCTCGGCGGCCCAGGTCATGACCTCCCCGAAGTCGCGGTCCTCGCGCGAGCAGAACGCGCACCAGGTGCCGCCGGAGCTGCCGGTGCCGCGGGCGTCGACCGTGAGGTGCAGGTAGCCGCGCTTGACCAGGTAGCTCGGGTCGGTCCCCAGGAGGCCGCCGGCCTGGGACTGGACGTTCTTGTTGTAGGCCGTGATGGTGACGACGACCGGCAGCCGTCGGGTGACCGTCCGTCCGGAGGCGTCGACGGGGCGCATGAGGTTGCCGCGCAGCACGGTCCCGTCGGACGTGCGGATCGCGAGGTCCTGCTGGGTGACGGTGCTCGGGTACTGCTCGGGCCGCGGCTTCCACGCCGACGTCGCCGAGACGGCGCCCGTGACGGATGTCGCGGAGGCGGGCGGGACCGCCGTGGCCGCGCCCGCCGGGGCCGTCAGCGCGGCGCACGTCGCCGCTGCGAACACGGCGAGCACGAGGGTGCGGGTGAGCAGGTTCGTCATCGGTCCTCCTGGTGGTCCGGGAGGACCAACGACGAGACCTGCATCACGTCACGCCCGTGACGACGTCAGTGGCTGACCCGACCGACGAGGTGCGTCACGTCCTTCTTCTGCGCGCGGACGCCGAAGACGATGCCGTCGTCGGACGCGTCGGACCCGAAGACGACGGTCGTCGGCAGCAGCACCGGCTTCTTGAACTCGACGTCGACGGTGAACGCGTCGGGCAGCCGGTTCTGCAGGGCCGCCAGGCTGCGCGCCTTGGTCCACATCCCGTGCGCGATGTTGGTCGGGAAGCCGAACGCCTTCGCGGTGACGGGGTAGAGGTGGATGGGGTTGCGGTCGCCCGAGACGGCGCCGTAGCGGCGTCCGAGGTTGCCCGCGAGCCGCCAGTGCACGACGCCTCGCGGCGCCTCGACGCCGTCGAGCACCGGCGTCGAGGTCTCGGCGTCGCCGCCGCGCCCCCGCGAGAACAGCGTCATGGTCTCGTCCCAGACGACCTCGTCGCCGACCGTGACGGTGGTGAGCACGTCGACGAGGCGGCCCTTCGGGTGCGGGCGCAGGTCGGCGGCGTGCACGGACACGTCGAACGTCTCGTCGAGGCCGATCGGGCGGTGCTGGGTGATGCGGTTGCGCAGGTGCACCAGGCCCATGGGCGCGAACGGGAACGACGTGTCGGTCATGAGCGCCATGTGCAGCCCGAAGGCCGCCATGTGCGGGTACGTGACCGGCAGGTGCTCGGCGCGCGGGAACGCGCAGACCTCGAGGTAGCGCTCCAGGTGGGCCGGGTCGGTACCGACGCCGCGCCGCTCGAGCACGAGGTCGGGCACGGTGCCCGACGCGTGCTTGACGCCGGGCAGCGATCCGACGACCGGCAGGGCCGGCAGGGCCGCCTTGAGCATGAGCGGCAGCGTGGCCGGAGCCGCCTCGAACTGCCTCGTGGTCACGACGCCCCCAGCAGCATCTGGCCGTTGACGCCGAGCACGTTGCCGCTCACCGCGCCGGAACCGGGGTTGGCGAACCAGGCGATGGCCTCGGCGACGTCGACGGGCTGGCCGCCCTGCGACATCGAGTTCATGCGACGGCCGGCCTCGCGGATGCCGAGCGGGATGGTCTTGACCATCTCGGTCTCCATGAAGCCCGGGGCCACGACGTTGGCCGTGATGCCGTCGCCGGCCACGCGCTCGGCGAGCGCCTGGATCCAGCCGATGACGCCCGCCTTCGCGGAGGCGTAGTTGGTCTGGCCGTTGTTGCCCGCGATGCCGGCGATGGACGCGATGCCGATGACGGTGCCGCCCTCGTTGATGAGGCCCTGGGCCAGGAGCTCGTCGGTGATCCGCTGCGGGGCGCCGACGGAGATGTCGACGACGAGCTGCCAGTTCTCGGGCTTCATGTTCCGCAGGCGCTTGTCGCGCGTGATGCCCGCGTTGTGCACCACCACGTCGACGGCGCCGTAGTTCTCCTTGACGTACGCCGCGATCGTGGCGGGGGCGTCCTCGGCGGTGATGTCGCCGACGATGTAGCCGCCGCCGAGCTCGTCGGCGAGGGCCTTGAGGTCGGCCTCGAGGGGCGGGACGTCGAGGCCGATGACGGTGGCGCCGTCACGGGCGAGGGTGCGCATGTCGGCCTCGCCGAGACCGCGCGACGCGCCGGTGACGAGGGCGACCTTGCCGGCCAGCGGCTTCTCGAGGTCGACCGGGTCCGTGACCGACGTGATGCCCGTGGTGCCGATCCGCACGACCTGGCCGGACACGTAGGCCGACTTGGGAGAGAGGAAGAAGCCGAGCGTCGACGCGAGGGACGTCTCGGCGCCGGGGGCGAGGTAGACGAGGTTCGCCGTGCTGCCGCCACCGACCTCCTTGGCGAGGGAGCGGGTGAAGCCCTCGAGGGCACGCTGCGCGACGCGGGCGCCCTCGCTGCCGGCCTCCTCGGGGACGGTCCCGACCACGACGACGCGGCCGCTGCCCTGGAGCTGGCGCAGCACGGGCGTGAAGAACTGCTGCAGCGCGACGAGGCCGGCCGCGTCCGCGATGCCGGTCGCGTCGAACACGAGGCCCTTGTAGCGCTTGCCCTGGGCGGGCACGCCGGTCGCCTCGACCTTGAGCGCCTTCAGCGCGGCCGTGACGGCCTTCGCGACGTCGCCCTGCGTGGCGCTGCCCGTCAGCACGGAGCCCTGGACGAGCGGGCCGCCCTCGTAGCGCTCCAGGTACGGAGGGTTGGGCAGTCCGAGGTTCTTGACGAGGAACTTGCCGATCGGGTTGTGGGCCAGGTCCTGGTAACGATCGCTCATCGCCGGGTGTGTCCTATCTCTCGCATACCATTGGTATCTGGATTCGCAGCCAAACTGTAACTTGGAGTGACACCAACGTCCACCGAGGGTGGCGAGGCGCACACGGGCGTGCAGGCGACCGAGGACCGCGTCGCGTGACACCATCGTCGCACCCACCCCGGTGGCTCGGCACCACCCGACCACCCCGTCCACCCCGAAGCGCAAGGAGCACCGCGCCATGGCGGAGAACACCCCCGCGAAGAAGACGGCCGCCAAGAAGGCCCCGGCCAAGAAGACGCCGGCCTCGACGTCCCCCGCCGCGACGAGCGGCGCAGTGGCCGAGGCCTCGTCCGGCCAGAGCATCCGCAAGGTCGTCGTCGTCGGCGGCAACCGGATCCCGTTCGCCCGGTCGAACACCGTCTACCAGAACGTCTCCAACCAGGAGATGCTCACCGCGGCGCTCGACGGCCTCGTCGCCCGCTACGGCCTCGAGGGCGAGCGCATCGGCGAGTTCGTCGCCGGCGCCGTCCTCAAGCACAGCCGCGACTTCAACCTCGCCCGCGAGGTCGTGCTCGGCTCCGCGCTGTCGCCCGAGACGCCCGCCGAGGACATCCAGCAGGCCTGCGGCACCGGTCTGCAGGCCGCGTTCCAGGTCGCGGCCAAGATCCAGCTCGGCAAGATCGAGTCCGGCATCGCCGGCGGCACCGACACCACGTCGGACGCCCCGCTGGCCATCGGCGACAAGCTCCGCAAGATCCTCATCGAGGCCAACAACGCCAAGGACACCAAGGGCCGGCTCGCCGCCCTGGCCAAGGTCCGTCCGGCCTACCTCGCGCCCGACCAGCCCCGCAACGCCGAGCCGCGCACCGGCCTGTCGATGGGTGACCACCAGGCCCTCACCACGCACGCCTGGGGCATCACGCGCGAGGCGCAGGACGAGCTCGCCGCGCGGTCGCACCAGAACCTCGCGAAGTCCTGGGACGAGGGCTGGCAGGACGACCTCGTCACCCCGTTCCACGGCGTCACGAAGGACAACCACCTGCGCCCCGACTCCACGGTCGAGAAGCTGGCGAAGCTCCGGCCGGTCTTCGGCAAGCAGCTCGGCGACGAGGCGACCATGACGGCCGGCAACTCCACGCCGCTGTCCGACGGCGCCTCGGTGGCGCTGCTCGCCTCGGAGGAGGAGGCGGAGCGTCGCGGCTGGACCAAGCGCGCCTACTTCGTCGACTACGAGACGGCCGCCGTCGACTACGTCAGCGGCGCCGAGGGCCTGCTCATGGCTCCGGCCTACGCCGTCCCGCGCATGCTCGCCCGCAACGGCCTGACGCTGCAGGACTTCGACTACTACGAGATCCACGAGGCGTTCGCCGGCCAGGTGCTGTCGACGCTGGCCGCCTGGGAGGACGCCGACTTCTGCCAGCAGAAGCTCGGCCTCGACGTGCCGCTCGGCTCGATCGACCGCAGCAAGCTCAACGTCAAGGGCTCCTCGCTCGCCGCGGCCCACCCGTTCGCCGCCACCGGAGCCCGCATCGTGGCCAACCTCGCGAAGCTGCTCCACGAGAAGGGCGCGGGCAGCCGCGGCCTCATCTCGATCTGCGCCGCCGGCGGCCAGGGCGTCGTCGCGATCCTCGAGGGCGCCTGACCCTCGACGTCCCGACGTCGACGACCCGCACGAACGAAGGACCCCCACGGCAGCGCCGTGGGGGTCCTTCGCGTGCCGAGGGTGAGTCAGGCGCCGCGCGCCATGGCCAGCGCGCCACGCAGCAGGTGGGCCAGGAGGTCGTCGGTGCCGACCGGGTCGACCACGGGCAGGCCCGAGATGTGCCGGCGGACCGACAGCTGCAGGTGGGCGAGGTTCAGCGCGCCGAGGCCCTGCGTGTAGAGCACGTTGGCGAGCAGGTGCGGGTCGGCCACGGCGAAGTCGCCGGTCCGGGTGCCGTCCTCCAGCACGCCGACGACGTGGCCGAGGCAGGCGCTCATGCCCGTGCCGAGGCGGATCATGACGTCCTCGCTGACCTCCTCCATCAGCTCGGTGCCGCGGCGACGCAGCAGCGTCTGCGCGCAGTCCACGAAGGCCGGGTGCTCGAGGCCGTAGCCGAAGAAGGCCCGCACGAGCAGCTCGAGCCGCTCGGCCGCGCCGAGGTCGGGGTCGTCACCGGGGGCGAGTGCGGCGTCGAGCTCGGTGAGGTAGCCGAGCAGCGTGACGGCGAACAGCTCCTCCTTGCTGGAGAAGTGCCGGTAGATGATGGCCCGGTTGATGCCGACGGCCCGCGCGATGTCCTCGATCTGCGCCTCGCGCACGCCCCGCTCGTCGAACAGGGCGCGGGTGGCGGCGACGATCTCGCGCGAGCGCTCGGCCCGCCGCTCGGCCGTCCGCGGACGCACCGCGGGGGGTGCTGGCGAGTCGGCCTCCGGCTCCGATACAGACATGGATCCATCCTAGGCTCGACGACGCGGGGCTCGTCGCTCCCGGTGCGTCGTGGCGGGTCGTCCGGCCGGACCTCGTCGGGCGCGCCACTGTCGGTGGCGGGTCGTACGGTGGAGCACATGAGGCCCTTGTCCGAGCTGCGCCGCCAGGTCGCCCCCTTCACCGTCGTCTCCGAGTACCAGCCCGCGGGCGACCAGCCTGCCGCCATCCAGGCGCTGCAGGAGCGGATCGAGGGCGGCGAGCAGGACGTCGTGCTCATGGGTGCGACCGGTACGGGCAAGACGGCCACGACGGCCTGGCTCGCCGAGCGGCTCCAGCGACCCATGCTCGTGATGCTGCCGAACAAGACGCTGGCCGCCCAGTTCGCGAACGAGCTGCGCGAGCTGCTCCCCAACAACGCCGTGGAGTACTTCGTCTCCTACTACGACTACTACCAGCCCGAGGCGTACGTCCCGCAGAGCGACACCTACATCGAGAAGGACTCCTCGATCAACGAGGAGGTCGAGCGGCTGCGCCACAGCGCCACCTGGTCGCTGCTCACCCGACGCGACGTGATCGTCGTCGCGACCGTCTCGTGCATCTACGGCCTCGGCTCGGCGCAGGAGTACATGGAGCGGATGATCCGCTTCAAGGTCGGCGACGAGAAGCCACGCGAGGAGCTCCTGCGCACGCTCGTGCAGGCCCAGTACGTCCGCAACGACGTCGCGCCGACCCGCGGCACCTTCCGGGTCAAGGGCGACACGCTCGAGATCTTCCCGGTCTACCAGGAGATGGCCGTCCGCATCGAGTTCTTCGGCGACGAGATCGAGCGGCTCATGACACTGCACCCGCTCACCGGCGAGGTGATCAGCGAGGACACCGAGCTGGCCGTCGGCGCAGCAACCCACTACGCCGTCGGGCCCGACATCATGACTCGGGCCATCGAGAGCATCGAGATCGAGCTCAAGGACCGGCTGGCCGAGCTCGAGGCGCAGGGCAGCCTGCTCGAGGCACAGCGGCTGCGCATGCGCACCACCTACGACATCGAGATGATGCAGCAGGTCGGCACCTGCTCCGGCATCGAGAACTACTCGCGCCACATGGACGGTCGTGCACCGGGCTCGGCGCCCAACTGCCTGCTCGACTACTTCCCGGAGGACTTCGTGCTCGTCCTCGACGAGTCGCACGTGACGGTGCCGCAGATCGGCGCCATGTACGAGGGCGACATGTCGCGCAAGCGCACGCTCGTCGAGCACGGCTTCCGGCTGCCCAGCGCCATGGACAACCGTCCGCTCACGTGGAGCGAGTTCCTCGAGCGCATCGGCCAGACCGTCTACCTCTCGGCCACGCCGGGCAACTACGAGATGGAGAAGACCGGCGGCGAGGTGGTCGAGCAGATCATCCGTCCCACCGGCCTCGTCGACCCCGAGGTGCTGGTCAAGCCCACGCGGGGCCAGATCGACGACCTCGTGGCGCAGATCCGCGACCGGGTCGAGAAGAACGAGCGGGTGCTCGTCACCACCCTCACGAAGAAGATGTCCGAGGACCTCACCGACTACCTGCTCGAGGCCGGCATCCGCACGCGTTACCTGCACAGCGAGGTCGACACGCTGCGTCGCGTCGAGCTGCTGCGTGAGCTGCGCATGGGCGAGTACGACGTGCTCGTCGGCATCAACCTGCTGCGCGAGGGTCTCGACCTGCCCGAGGTGAGCCTGGTGGCGATTCTCGACGCCGACAAGGAGGGCTTCCTGCGCTCCGGACGCTCGCTCATCCAGACGATCGGTCGCGCCGCCCGCAACGTGTCGGGCCAGGTGATCATGTACGCCGACCGGATCACGGACTCGATGGCGCTGGCCATCGACGAGACGAGCCGACGGCGCGAGCGGCAGGTCGCCTACAACACCGAGCGCGGCATCGATCCCCAGCCCCTGCGCAAGAAGATCGGCGACATCACCGATCTCCTGGCCCGCGAGGACGCCGACACGACCAAGCTGCTCGCCGCCACCGGCGACCACAAGCGTCGCGGTGCGCCCGTGCCGCTCGGCCAGCACACGGCCGACCTCGCCGACCTGCCCTCGGCCGACCTCGCCGCGCTCATCGAGCAGCTGAGCGAGCAGATGCACACGGCCGCGGCCGACCTGCAGTTCGAGGTCGCGGCGCGGCTGCGCGACGAGATCGGGGAGCTCAAGAAGGAGCTGCGCGGCATGCTCGAGGCGCACGCGTGACCGTCCGCGCCACCGCGGGTGACCTCGCGATCGAGGTCGACCCCTCGCACGGGGCCCGGCTCGTGTCCTTCACCGTCGCGGGGGAGGAGATCCTCTCCACGCAGGAGGTCCCCGGCGTGCCGACGTCGATCTCGCGCGGCTGCTACCCGATGGTGCCCTGGGCGGGACGGATCGGCGGCGGCACGCTCGAGCACGCCGGGCGGCGTCACGCCCTGCCGCTCGACGGCGACGGCAACGCGCTGCACGGTCTCGGTCTCGACGCCGTGTGGCAGCAGGACGACGCGACCGACGACGGTGCGGCGTTCTCCGTCGAGCTGGGCGACCCGTGGCCGGTCCGCGGGCGCGCCACGCTCCGCTACGCGCTCACGCCGCGGCAGCTGGTCTGCACGCTCACCTGGGACGGCGCCGGTCCGGGCGCGTCGTTCGGCCTGCACCCGTGGTTCCGACGCACGCTCTCCGACGGGACGAGGGCCGACGTCGACGTCGCACCCCTCGAGATGGTCGAGCGTGACGGCGCCCTGCCCACCGGTCGACTCGTCGCACCCCGCGAGGGTCCGTGGGACGACTGCTTCCGACTCGCTCGCGACCCGGTCGTGCGCTGGGGCGATGCGCTCACGCTGCGGCTGTCCAGCGACGCACCCTGGTGGGTGGTCTACAGCGAGCCCGAGCACGCGGTCTGCATCGAGCCGCAGACCGCCCCGCCCGACGCCTTCGCCCACCCGGACTGGCACCGCTGGCTGCAGGCGCGCTCCCTCACCTTCACGCTCGACGTCGAGACGCGGTAGGACCGGCGCCCCCGACCGCAGTGCGAGCGGCGACGTCGGCGGCGCGGCTGGGTCGGGCCCCGTAGCGTCGTCCTGAGACGTCCCGCCGGGACCAGGACCGAGAGCAGCCCGATGACACGGATCGACGAGGAGCCGACCACCGGCCCGACGTCGTCGTCGGCGACCGTCGGCCGTCGGATGTTGCTCGGCGGGGCCGTGGCCACGACGCTCGCCGTCGGTGGTCTCGCCGTGCTCGACCGGATGCCGTACGTCAGGGACCTGCCGATCCCGGGACGCCGGCGGGTGCAGCTGACCTGGTTGGCCGACGAGCTCCGCACGGCGGGGCTGCGCGTGCAGGGCGACGCGGGGTGGCTCCAACGGGGGAGGCCCTGGGCGTTCGACCCGGTCGGGGTGCTGATGCACCACACGGCCTTCCGCGCCACGGGAGCGGACCCGCAGCCGGCGCTCGCCACCGTGCGCGACGGTCGTCCGGGGCTGCGCGGTCCGCTGTGCCACGTGCTCGTCGCCCGCGACGGCACCTGCCACGTGATCTCCGCGGGTCGCGCCAACCATGCCGGCGAGGCCCGAGCGAGCGGCCCGGTGGAGGGCGGCGACGGCAACGTCTCCTACGTCGGCATCGAGATCGACTACGCACCCCAGCAGCCGTTCTCCCAGCAGCCGACCACGGCGCAGCTCGACGCCTCCGTCGTCGCGGCGGCGGCCATCGTCGCGCGACTGGGCAACGGCGCCGACCACGTGCGCTACCACGCGGAGACGAGCCTCGCGGGCAAGTGGGACCCGGGCAGCACGCTCGACGCCGACGCCTTCCGGGCGCGGGTGGCGGCCGAGCTCGACCGTCGGGCCTGAGCGCGCCTCGCTCCCTCGCCGCCCGACCCGCGCCGTGCGCCAGGCCGGTGCCGGCTGCAACAATGTCCGGCGGAGGGGAGTATTCCTTCGCTGCAGCGTCGTCATCACGGGGGTCCGCCTGACCCTCCGGTGCTGCGGGCCCGCGGTCCGCGGGCGGAAGAGACCTCCGGTACACGTCTGTCGACCGGAGGAACCTGAGTGAACGTCTCGACCCTGGAGTGGTCCATCACCGTCGGGGTGACCATCGCCATCATCCTGTTCGACGTGTTCGTCGTGGCGCGCAAGCCGCACGAGCCGTCGATGAAGGAGTGCGCCACCTACCTCGCCATCTACGTCGGGCTGGCGGTGGCCTTCGGCATCTGGACCTTCAGCTACCACGGCTCGCAGTACGGCGTGGAGTTCTTCGCCGGGTGGCTGACGGAGTACAGCCTGTCGATCGACAACCTGTTCATCTTCATCATCATCATGGCGAGCTTCAAGGTGCCGCGGAAGTACCAGCAGGAGGCCCTGCTGGTCGGCATCATCATCGCGCTGGTGTTCCGCGGGATCTTCATCGCCGTCGGTGCCGTGGCGATCAACAACTTCTCGTGGATCTTCTACCTGTTCGGCGCCTTCCTCATCTACACGGCGATCAACCTGATCCGCGACACCGACCACGACGACGACGGCGAGAACGCGGTCGTCCGGTTCGCCCGTCGTCGCTTCAACCTCACCGAGCAGTGGGACGGCCTCAAGCTCGTCGTGAAGGAGAACGGTCGCCGCGCGCTGACCCCGATGGCGCTCGTCATCATCGCGCTGGGCACCACCGACCTGCTGTTCGCGCTCGACTCGATCCCGGCGATCTACGGCCTCACCAAGGAGCCGTACCTGGTGTTCACGGCCAACGTGTTCGCGCTCATGGGTCTGCGTCAGCTCTACTTCCTGCTCGGCGACCTGCTCAAGCGTCTGGTGTTCCTGTCGCAGGGCCTCGCGGTGCTGCTCGCGTTCATCGGCGTCAAGCTGCTGCTCCACGCGCTGCACGAGAACGAGCTGCCGTTCATCAACGGCGGCGAGCACGTGAAGGTCCCCGAGATCCCGACGCTCGCCAGCCTCGGCGCGATCGTCGTCATCCTCGGCACGACGACCGTCGTCAGCCTCTGGTACTCCCGCCGGCACCCCGAGAAGGTCGACGACGACCACGGCGCGCCGAAGGAGTAGCGGTACCGCGGGCGCGTCCCGCGCGCGTCGAGGAGGAGGGTCCGGCTCAGGTCGGGCCCTCCTCCTGCACGTGGTAGCGGCGGACGTCGGCGTCGAGCACGTCGGGGAGCTCGACCTCCTCGTCGTCCGGCAGGGCACGGAAGGCGAGCAGCGCGACCTCGTCGCGCCAGCGCTCGTGGACGATGACGAGGCCGGGGTCGACGCTGTCGGCCGTCAGGGCGAAGGCGAGGCAGCCGTCGGTGCGGCGCGCCAGCTCCACGACGGGACGGCACGCGGCCACGTAGGCGTCGCGGTCGGCGGGCCCCACGCGGAGCCAGCCGGCCACGACGAGCGAGTGCGGGGAGTCAGTCACCGAGCTTCTCGACGTCGTCGAACTCGCTGTCCGCGCTGCCGGTGATCAGGTTGATCGCGTAGGTGATGGCCCAGAGCACGACGCCGATCAGCATGAGCACGCCCGCGATGACGTACACCTGACCGTCCCGCTCGACCCAGGGACCGGCGAGGAAGACGCACAGCACGGCGGCGACCGCAGGCAGGACCCCTGGGGACACGAAGTGGTTCGGCTTCGCGTCGCCGGGGTTGCGGCGCAGGATCAGGCACGCGACGTTGACCACCGCGAAGACGCAGAGCAGCAGGAACGCGGTGACGTTCGAGAGGTTCGCCACGACGTTGCTCTCGGCGTCGCGCGTGACGTAGAAGATCAGGCCGAGCGCGAGGAGCGTGCTGAACGCGACGGCCACCCAGGGCGTGCGGCGACCGGGCAGGACCGCTCCGAGCTGGCGGGGAAGCACGCCCTGCTTCGCCATGCCGTAGAGCAGCCGGCTCGCCATGAGCATGTTGATCAGGGCCGTGTTGGCCACCGCGAAGACGGCGAGGAACGGGAACACGCGGTCGATCGGGAAGTCGGGCGCTCCCTTGGAGACGACCTCCAGGAGCGCGCGGCCCTCGGAGTCGGAGATGTCCTTGAGCTCGGGTGCAGTGAGCACGGTGACGACGGAGACGGCCACCAGCATGTACAGCAGCACCGCGATGCCGAGGCCGGTCAGCATGGTCCGCGGGAAGATCCTGTTCGGCTCCTTGACCTCCTCGACCATGTTCACGGCGTCCTCGAACCCGACCATCGCGAAGAAGGCGATCGACGTCGCGGCGGTGACGGCCAGGAACAGGCCGCGGTCCTCGTAGTCGCGGAAGGTCACGACCTCCGACAGGTCGGCGCCGTTCTGCGTCATCGCGTAGAAGCCGACGCCGATCACGATGGAGAGCGCCGCCAGCTCGACGACGGTCAGGACCACGTTGAACTTCACGCTCTCGCCGACACCGCGCAGGTTGATGATCGCCAGCAGGATCATGAAGGCCATCGCGATGGCGACGATCGTCCCGCTGCTGGCCGGCCCGTCGGTCCAGCCGTTGACGTCGAGACCGCCGGTGAAGTTGTCGGCGAGGGTCTTGGCCGACGTCGACGCACTCGTGATGCCGGAGCAGACCACCGCGAACGCGATGAGGAAGGTCACGAAGTGGATGCCGAACGCCTTGTGCGCGTACAGCGCCGCACCGGCCGCCTGCGGGTACTTGGTGACGAGCTCGAGGTACGACAGCGCCGTCATCGAGGCCACGACGAACGCCAGCAGGAACGGCAGCCAGACGAGGCCGCCGACCTTGCCGGCCATCTGTCCTGTCACCGCGTAGATGCCGGCACCGAGGATGTCACCGACGATGAACAGGAGGAGGAGCTTCGGCCCCATGACCCTCCGGAGCTCCGTCGGCCCCTGGACTCCCGCGGTCTCGGTGGTCATGCGTCTCCCTCGCTCGTGGACGCACCGGGGCGTCCGCCCCGGCGCAGAGTTTGGGTGACACCTTGCTCCGCCTGCCTGTCAGATGCAACACCAGTAGTACCTTCGTTACGTGATCGACGTACGCGGACGGCTGACGTCCTGGGCCGGTTCGCTCGTCATGCGGCGGGTACGACGCAAGGGGATCGACCTCTCGCGCATCTCCTTCATCCCCGAGGCGACCAAGGTGCCGCTGCAGCGCCACGGCACCGACCCGGTCCCGCGGCTGGCCGAGATCCGCGGCCAGGAGCGTCTGCACAAGCTGTCGCTGCCGTTCTCGTTCAACGCCTACCTAGTGTCCGGGTACGACGAGACCCGCACCGTCCTGACCGACCGCGACAGCTACTCCAACGACATCCGCCACCTCTTCCACGGCGACGGTCCGGCCACCTCCGACGACATCGGCGGGCTGGGCTTCACCGACCCTCCGCTGCACACGCGGCTGCGCAAGATCGTGACGCCCGAGTTCACGATGCGTCGGCTCGCCCGGCTCGGCCCTGCCGTCGAGCGGATCGTCGACGACGCGCTCGACGCCTTCGAGGCGTCGGGCTCGCCCGGGGACCTCGCGAAGCACCTCGCGTTCCCCGTCCCGTTCCAGACGATCTGCGAGCTGCTCGGTCTCGACTACGACGACCGCGAGGCGTTCGCCGCGCTCGGCAGCGCACGGTTCGACGCGACCAACGGTGCGGCAGCAGCGTTCGGCGCGGTGTCGGCCCAGCGCGAGTTCCTGTTCGACGCCGTCGCGCGGCAGCGTCGTGACCCGGGGCCGGGCCTGATCGGGCAGATCATCCGCGACGAGGGCGACGCCATCAGCGACGTCGACCTCGCCGGGCTCGCCGACGGCGTGTTCACGGGCGGCTTCGAGACCACCGCCGGCATGATCGCGCTCGGCACGATCGTCCTCATGCGCGAGGAGAAGCACGCCAACCTCGTGCGCAACGGGACGTCGCAGGACGTCGACCTTGTCGTGGAGGAGCTGCTGCGCTACCTCTCCGTCGTCCAGGTGGCGTTCCCGCGCTTCGCCAAGGAGGACATGACGCTGTTCGGCCAGCGCATCCGCAAGGGCGACGTGCTGCTCGCGTCGCTGAGCGGCGCGAACCGTGACGCCGCGGCCGCGGGGGAGAAGCCCGAGGACTTCGACCCTTTCCGGGTGCCGCGCAGCGGGCACCTCGCGTTCGGTCACGGCATCCACCGCTGCATCGGTGCCGAGCTCGCCCGGATGGAGCTGCGCACCGTGTTCCCGCGGCTGCTGCGCCGCTTCCCCGACCTCGCGCTGGCGGTGCCGGAGTCGGAGCTGTCGTTCCGTCAGCTGTCGTTCGTCTACGGCGTCGACGAGCTTCCCGTCACCTTCTGACCACGTCGGTCAGGTCTGCGACTCCTGGTCGGGGGAGTCCTCCGGCTGCGCGTCGCCGCACTGGCCGAGGGTCGTGGCCTGGTGGCGCTTGAAGTCCGGGGACGACTCGAACGCCTTGCGGTACTCGTCAGCCGGCAGCGCGGCGTAGTACTCGACGGCCTCGAGAAGCTCGTCGGCCCGCGGGTCGTCCGTCGCGTCGGCGAGGCGCCGCGCAGGGTCGAGCGCCGCCTGGAACCGCTCGATGGTCTCGGGGAAGTCGTTCTCGTTGAACGCGGCCACGCCCGAGCGCACCAGGCTGCACGTCTGGTCGAACGCCCGCTGGGCTGTCCCGTCGTCGCCCCCGCCCCCGGTGCAGCCGGCCGTCAGCGCCAGGACGGCGGCGGCGACGGCGGACGATCTCACGCTCGCAGCGTAGGCAGCCTCGCGCGGTTCCGCAGGTCACCGGGCGCCGCGGCCCGGCCCGTCACCATCTGCGCAGTCACCAGCCGCGCTCGCGCCACTCCGGCAGGTGCGGGCGCTCGGCGCCCAGCGTCGTGTCGTTCCCGTGGCCGGGGTAGACGTGCGTGTCGTCAGGGAAGCGGTCGAACAGCTTCGTCTCGACCTCTCCGATCAGGGTGGTGAAGTCCTCCGGTGACCACGTCTTGCCGACGCCACCGGGGAACAGGTCGTCGCCGACGAAAAGGTGCACCACGCCGTCGGGGTCGTCGTAGGCGAGCACGATCGAGCCGGGCGTGTGGCCGACGACCTCGATCACCTCGAGCTCGCACGACCCGACCCGCACGCGCGCGCCGGTCGCGACGGTGCGGTCCGACGCGACGTCGATGCCCTCCGCGTCCCGCTCGCCCGCCACGGTCTCGGCCCCCGTGGCCTTCTGCAGCGCCGCGAGGGCGCCCCAGTGGTCGTGGTGACGGTGGGTGGTGACGATCCGCGCCAGTCCGGTGTCGCCCACGAGCTCGAGGAGCCGGTCGGGCTCGGCCGCGGCGTCGACGAGCACCTGCTCGCCCGTGAGCTCGCAGCGCAGTAGGTACGCGTTGTTGCTCATCTCGCCGACCGCCAGCTTCGTGATCCGCAGGTCGCCCGCGGACTGCACGTCGGCGGGACCGCCGACCTCGACCTCACCCGTGTACGTCATGATGCTGATCCTAGGCGGACGGGAGCGGCCCGGTCGGGGAGCAGGGGAGCGGACGATGAACGGTGCAGAGCTCGCAGGACGACTGATCGGCTTCGCCATCGTGCTGGCCGTGCCGATCGTGATGATCGTCGTCGGCCAGCGTCGCAAGCGGGAGAGCGCCGGTGAGCGGGGCGGCGTGCTGTTCGTGAGCGGCATCGTGCTGCTCGTCCTCGTGGTGCTGGGCATCCTGAGCTCCGCGGCACAGATGAGCACCGCCCCCTGAGGCGCGGCGCCGGGGCCGTGGGTGAGGTCACCGTCGCCCGAGGTGTTTCTGTCGGCGGTCGCGACTAGGGTCGAGCACGTATGCATACTCCTGTCTTCGTAGCCCTGGAGGGACGCTCGTGACGTCGGACCGCATCGTCGTGCGCGGCGCCCGCGAGCACAACCTCAAGGACGTCTCCCTCGACCTCCCGCGCGACGCCCTCATCGTCTTCACCGGCCTGTCCGGGTCGGGCAAGTCGTCGCTCGCCTTCGACACGATCTTCGCCGAGGGGCAGCGACGCTACGTCGAGTCGCTGTCGGCGTACGCGCGCCAGTTCCTCGGGCAGATGGACAAGCCCGACGTCGACTTCATCGAGGGTCTCTCGCCGGCCGTCTCGATCGACCAGAAGTCCACGTCGCGCAACCCGCGCTCCACGGTCGGCACGATCACCGAGGTCTACGACTACCTGCGTCTGCTGTTCGCGCGCGCCGGCCGGGCCCACTGCCCCGAGTGCGGCGAGCCGATCTCCCGCCAGACGCCCCAGCAGATCGTCGACCGCATCCTCGCGATGCCCGAGGGTGCCCGGTTCCAGGTGCTCGCGCCCGTCATCCGCGGTCGCAAGGGTGAGTACCTCGAGCTGTTCAAGCAGCTGCAGCAGCAGGGCTTCAGCCGGGCGCTCGTCGACGGCCAGGTGCACAACCTCGCCGACGAGCCGCCGAAGCTCGCCAAGCAGAAGAAGCACACGATCGACGTCGTCGTCGACCGGCTGCAGGTCAAGGAGTCGATGCAGCAGCGGCTCACGGAGTCCGTCGAGACGGCGCTCGGCATCGCCGACGGTCTCGTGCTCGCCGACTTCGTCGACCTCGACGACGACGACCCGAACCGCGTGCGTCGCTTCTCCGAGAAGCTCGCGTGCCCCAACGACCACCCCCTCGCCGTCGACGAGCTCGAACCGCGCTCGTTCTCCTTCAACGCCCCCTTCGGCGCGTGCCCCGAGTGCCACGGCCTCGGCACCCGGATGGAGGTCGACCCCGAGCTCGTCGTGCCCGACCCGACGAAGTCGATCAGCGACGGCGCCATCGCGCCCTGGAGCTACAACCAGGTCTCCGAGTACTTCCTGCGGATCACGCAGGCGCTCGCCCAGGAGATGGGCTTCTCCACCGACACCCCCTACGGGAAGCTGCCCAAGAAGGCGCAGGACGTGCTCATGCACGGCCACCCCGACAAGGTGCACGTCACCTACAAGAACCGGTACGGCCGGCAGCGGTCGTACTACACGGCGTTCGAGGGTGCCATCGCGTTCATCGAGCGTCGCTACGCCGAGACCGAGTCCGAGACCAACCGCGAGCGCCTCGAGGGCTTCATGCGCGAGGTGCCGTGCGGCGAGTGCGGCGGCAGCCGGCTCAAGCCCGTCATCCGCGCCGTCCTCATCAACCACCCCGAGCTCGGCCCGAAGAACATCGCCGAGGTCAGCAACCTCTCCATTGCCGAGGCGGCCGAGTACCTCAAGGGCCTCGAGATGACCGACCGCGAGCGCCAGATCGGCGAGCGGGTGCTCAAGGAGATCCACGAGCGGCTGCGGTTCCTGCTCGACGTCGGCCTCGACTACCTCAGCCTCGACCGCGCGGCGGGCTCGCTGTCCGGCGGCGAGGCGCAGCGCATCCGGCTCGCGACGCAGATCGGTGCCGGACTCGTCGGCGTCCTCTACGTCCTCGACGAGCCGTCGATCGGGCTGCACCAGCGCGACAACCACCGGCTCATCGAGACCCTCGTCCGACTGCGCGACATGGGCAACACGCTCATCGTCGTCGAGCACGACGAGGACACCATCAAGGCAGCCGACTGGGCCGTCGACATCGGACCCGGCGCCGGCGAGCACGGCGGCCAGGTCATCGTGTCCGGGCCGGTCAAGCAGCTGCTGAAGAGCAAGGACTCCGTCACCGGGCAGTACCTCTCCGGCCGGCAGTCGATCCCGGTGCCCGAGGTCCGGCGTCCGCGCGAGAAGGGTCGCGAGATCACGATCCACGGCGCCCGCGAGAACAACCTGCGCGACATCGACGTCACGTTCCCGCTCGGCCAGCTGGTGGCGGTCACGGGCGTGTCGGGCTCGGGCAAGTCGACGCTCGTCAACGACATTCTCTACACATCGCTCGCCCGTCAGATCTACGGCGCGCGCACCATCCCCGGACGGCACCGGACCATCAGCGGCGCCGACAACGTCGACAAGATCATCCACGTCGACCAGTCGCCGATCGGTCGGACCCCGCGGTCGAACCCGGCCACCTACACGGGCGTGTTCGACCACGTCCGCAAGCTGTTCGCGCAGACGCCCGAGGCGAAGATGCGCGGCTACCAGCAGGGTCGCTTCTCCTTCAACGTCAAGGGCGGTCGCTGCGAGGCGTGCTCCGGCGACGGCACGATCAAGATCGAGATGAACTTCCTGCCCGACGTGTACGTGCCGTGCGAGGTCTGCCACGGAGCGCGCTACAACCGCGAGACGCTCGAGGTGCGCTACAAGGGTCGCACCATCGCCGAGGTGCTCGACATGCCGATCGAGGAGGCCGTCGAGTTCTTCGAGGCCATCCCCGCGATCGCCCGTCACCTGCGCACGCTGGTCGACGTCGGGCTCGGCTACGTCCGCCTCGGCCAGAGCGCGCCGACGCTCTCCGGCGGCGAGGCGCAGCGCGTCAAGCTCGCGTCGGAGCTGCAGAAGCGCTCGACCGGCCGGACCCTCTACGTGCTCGACGAGCCGACGACGGGCCTGCACTTCGAGGACATCCGCAAGCTGCTGCTCGTCCTCGGCCGTCTCGTCGACTCCGGCAACTCGGTCGTCGTCATCGAGCACAACCTCGACGTCATCAAGACGGCCGACTGGCTCATCGACATGGGCCCCGAGGGCGGCTCCGGCGGCGGCACCCTCCTCGCCGAGGGCACCCCCGAGCACGTCGCCACCGTCGAGGCCTCCCACACCGGCCGCTTCCTCGCCCCCCTCCTCACCTGACCGGAGCGGAGATTCCCAGGTCGACCTGGGAATCTCCGCCGAGCACGGGAAACTCAGCGGCGCACGGAGAGGTTTCCGTGCGCCGCTGAGATCTCTACGCTTCGGTCACGCGATGTGGCGGCGACGGCGGCGATAGATGCGGTCGGACTGCTCGAGCTCGTGGGCGATGCGTCGCCCCGTGGCCCCTGCGTGCTTCGGCGTCACCTCCGAGAAGGTGGCACGAGAGACGCCGAAGTCACGGCGTCGGATGCGGTCCTCCCGGTGCTTCTCGCGCACGACGACGTCGCTCGCATCCTCACCCGGCCGAAGGTCGCGCCAGTACTTGCGCCGACCGTCGACCTCGCCGACGTGACGATGCTCCGGCCATCCGACGTCGGTCCAGGCGAAGACCTCCCCGCGATCGTCGGCGACAGGGAACTGCGTGACCGGTATCGGTAGTCCGGCCTCGAAGCACACCTGCCGGAGCAGCGACTCGGCCGCTGTGTGGGCTCCGGGGTCCGCCCGACGCACGACGAGTCGAGCCAGCCGTGACCCCTGCCATCCCCGGAAGCGTCCGGTGGCCTCCTGGAGCGCTGCGCGTTCGGCCAGGCCCAGGTGCAGCGCCGAGTCCATGACGACGAGCGCGCGCCGGACGTCCTGACCGCACGCCACCTGAAACGCAGCGTGGTCGGCTCGCACCGCGGGAAGACCAGAGAGAGTCTCGACGACCTCAACGCCGTCGAGCCTTCGATGGTGGTGCACTCCCGACTCCGACCGTGCCGAACCCGGATCGAGCCTCATCACGTGGACGACTTGCAGGTCGACCGCCCACGTGGCCATGCCGTGCGCGATCGCTGCACTGTGGTGCGACAATGCCATGCTCCCTGGCGCGAACTTCGCCAGCACACTGCGGGCGAGGAGCAGGTGACGCTGCTCCCGGTCGAGGGACGCGAGGAAGTGCGGGAGGGCGTAGGTCCCGACCCGGATTCGTGTCAACACACCTGCCATCAGGTGCGCCGCGATGCTCTGGTCGCTCCACCCCAGAGCGAGAAGGTCCGATCGGAGCACGAACCCTCCTCGTTCTCTCGCGGCGTGCTCGACCTCGTTCATGCCTCCGAGCCTGGCGTCTGCTCGGGGAAGTCGGAACGCCGCTTCTCAGCCCTGTGGACGACAGCGACCATCCGCTGAACCCGGTGTGGACGGCCGGCACGAAGCACGGGAATCTCAGCGAAGCACGGGGAGCAAGCCGTGCTTCGTTGAGATTCCCGTGCTCCGTCGCAGATTCCCAGGTCGACCTGGGAATCTCCGTCGAGGGTGTCGGTGGGGGCTCGTAGGGTGGGGGAGTGGCGGATCCAGCGACCTATCGGCCGGCTCCGGGGGAGATTCCCGTCGAGCCCGGGGTGTACCGGTTCCGGGACGCGCAGGGGAGGGTGATCTACGTCGGGAAGGCGAAGTCCCTCCGCGCCCGGCTCAACTCCTACTTCCAGGACGTCGCGGGCCTGCACGAGCGCACCGCGCGCATGGTCACCACGGCCGCGTCGGTCGACTGGACCGTGGTCACCACCGAGGTCGAGGCGCTGCAGCTCGAGTACACGTGGATCAAGGAGTTCGACCCGCGGTTCAACGTCAAGTACCGCGACGACAAGAGCTACCCGTGGCTCGCGGTCACGGTCGGCGAGGAGGTGCCGCGCGTGCAGGTCATGCGCGGTGCGCAGCGCAAGGGCGTGCGCTACTTCGGCCCCTACGGCCACGCCTGGGCCATCCGCGACACCGTCGACACGCTGCTGCGCGTTTTCCCGATGCGCTCCTGCTCGGCCGGCGTCTACCGCCGCGCGCAGGGCATCGGGCGTCCCTGCCTCCTCGGCGACATCGGCAAGTGCGCCGCGCCGTGCGTCGGACGGGTCACGCCCGAGGAGCACCGCGACATCGTCGACGACTTCATGGCGTTCATGGGCGGGCAGACCTCCGGCTTCGTCAAGGGCATCGAACAGAAGATGCGCCACGCCGCGGAGCAGCAGGAGTACGAGCTGGCCGCGAAGTACCGCGACGACCTCGGGGCTCTCCGTCGGGCGCTCGAGAAGCAGACGGTCGTGCTCGGCGACGGCACCGACGCCGACGTGCTCGGCTTCGTCGACGACCCCCTCGAGGTGGCCGTGCAGATCTTCTCCGTCCGTGGCGGACGCATCCGCGGCCAGCGCGGGTGGGTCGCCGACAAGGCCGACGACGCCGACTTCCCCGAGCTCGTGCAGCGCGCCGTCATGACCCTGTACGAGAACACCACCACCGAGGCCATCCCGCGCCAGGTGCTCGTGCCCGAGCTGCCCGCCGACGTCGACGCCGTCACCGAGCTGCTCACCGAGCTGCGCGGCGGTCCGGTGCGGATCCGGGTGCCGCAGCGCGGCGACAAGAAGCGCCTGCTCGAGACCGTCGAGCAGAACGCGCAGCAGGTCATGGCCCGGCACAAGCTCAAGCGCGCCGGCGACCTCACCGCGCGGAGCAAGGCGCTCGAGGAGATCCAGGAGTACCTCGACCTGCCCACCGCGCCGCTGCGCATCGAGTGCTACGACGTGTCCAACCTGCAGGGCACCGAGATCGTCGCCTCCATGGTGGTCTTCGAGGACGGTCTGCCGCGCAAGGGCGAGTACCGCCGCTTCACCATCCGTCACGAGGGCCAGAGCGACGTCGCCGCCATGCACGAGGTCATCACCCGACGCTTCCAGCGGCTGCTGAAGGCGCGCAAGGAGGGCGACGAGGTGCCCGGCATCGACCCCGAGACCGGGCTGCCGCGCAAGTTCGCGTACGCGCCCGGGCTGGTCGTCGTCGACGGCGGCCCGCCGCAGGTCGCGGCGGCCCAGGCGGCCATGGACGAGCTCGGCATCACCGACGTCGCCCTGTGCGGGCTCGCGAAGCGGCTGGAGGAGGTGTGGGTGCCGCAGGACGTCGACCCCGTCATCTTCCCGCGCACCAGTGAGGCGCTCTACCTCCTGCAGCGCGTGCGCGACGAGGCGCACCGCTTCGCGATCACCCACCACCGGCAGCGTCGTGCGAAGGCCATGACCGGCAGCGCGCTCGACGACGTCCCGGGGCTCGGGCCGAGCCGGCGCAAGGCCCTCATGGCGGCGTTCGGGTCGGTCCGCAAGATCCGCGCCGCGAGCGTCGAGGAGGTGGCGGCCGTGCCCGGGTTCGGACGCGCTACGGCAGAATCCGTCGTGGCGGCACTCGCCGCCGACACGCCCGGGCCCACCGTCGACACCGCGACGGGGGAGATCGTGGAGGACCGATGACCCCGCTGACCACCTTCGTCGTCGTCACCGGCATGACCGGTGCGGGTCGCGGCACCGCCGCGAAGGCGCTCGAGAAGCTCGGCTACTACGTCATCGACAACCTGCCCGCCGCGATGATCGAGGAGGCCGTCGACGCCGTCCAGGGCGCCGACGTCCCGCGTCTGGCCGTCGTCGTCGACTCCCGCTCCGGTGCGTTCTTCGGTGGCCTCACCGACGCGCTCGAGTCGCTGCGCGAGCGCGGCATCCGGGCGCGCGTGCTCTACCTCGAGGCCGCCGACGAGGTCCTCGTCCGCCGTCAGGAGGCCGCGCGCCGACCGCACCCGCTCAGCATGGAGGGACGGCTGCTCGACGGCTTCAACCGCGAGCGCGAGCTGCTGCGCACGGTCCGCGGTCGCGCCGACATCGTCATCGACACGACGCGGCTCAACATCCACCACCTCGCCCGGCGGGTCCAGGCCGCGTTCGAGGAGCCCGGTGCCCTGGGGCTGCGGGCGTCGGTGATGTCGTTCGGCTTCAAGTACGGCATCCCCATCGACGCCGACATGGTCGCCGACA
This sequence comes from Aeromicrobium sp. REDSEA-S38_B2, assembly GCF_001628525.1. Taxonomy (NCBI): domain Bacteria; kingdom Bacillati; phylum Actinomycetota; class Actinomycetes; order Propionibacteriales; family Nocardioidaceae; genus Aeromicrobium; species Aeromicrobium sp. REDSEA-S38_B2. The sequence continues at coordinate 51,969 of NZ_LUNH01000021.1, forward strand.
TGCGCTTCCTGCCCAACCCGTACTGGGTCGAGGAGCTCCGGCCGATGAGCGGCCTCGACGCCCCGGTCAGCGAGTACGTGCTCAGCCAGCCGAAGGCCGAGGAGTTCCTCGACTCCTACGAGAACCTCGTCGACATGCTCACCGACGGGTTCCTGCACGAGGACAAGCGCTTCCTGACCATCGCGATCGGCTGCACCGGCGGACGTCACCGCAGCGTCGCCATGTCCGAGGCGTTCGCCGAGCGGCTGCGCGGCCACGGTGTGCGCACGCTCGTCGTCCACCGCGACCTGGGGCGCGAGTGACCACCCCGCCGACGGCACCTCGCGGCGGCGTCCGGGTCGTCGCCCTCGGCGGCGGGCACGGGCTGGCCGCGAGCCTGTCCGCGCTGCGTCTGCTCGACACCCAGCTCACCGGCATCGTCACCGTCGCCGACAACGGCGGCTCCTCCGGCCGGCTGCGCGAGGAGCTCGGGGTGCTGCCGCCCGGCGACCTGCGGATGGCGCTCGCCGCCCTGTGCGCCGACGACCAGTGGGGCCGGCAGTGGGCCACGGTCCTGCAGCACCGCTTCAGCAGCGACGGCCCGCTCGACCAGCACGCCGTCGGCAACCTGCTCATCGCGGCGATCTGGGGGATCCTCGACGACCACGTCGCCGGGCTCGACCTCGTCGGCGACCTCCTCGGCGCGCGGGGCCGGGTGCTCCCCATGGCCGCCGTCCCGCTGCACATCGAGGCCGACGTGCACCTGCGCGCAGACCCCGACCGGCTCACCGTGGTGCGCGGCCAGGCGCAGGTCGCGTCCGTCGACGGGCAGGTGGTGAGCGTCCGGCTCGACCCGGAGGACCCGCCGGCGTGTCCCGAGGCCGTCGAGGCCGTGGAGGCGGCCGACTGGGTCGTCGTCGGCCCCGGCTCGTGGTTCACCTCGGTCATGCCGAACCTGCTGGTGCCGCAGCTGCGCGACGCGCTCGAGCGCACGTCGGCGCGCCGCGCGCTCGTGCTCAACCTCAGCGAGCAGGAGGGCGAGACCGAGGGGCTCTCGCCGACCGACCACCTCGAGGTGCTCGCCGCGCACGCCCCCGACCTACGGCTCGACGTCGTCCTCGCCGACCACTCGCTCGTCGACGACGCAGGCGTGCTCGAGCGGGCCGCGCAGTCGCTCGGCGCACGCGTCGTGGCGGCCGACGTCGCGGTCGCCCGGGGCGCCGACCAGCACGACCCCGCCCGGCTGGCCCGGGCCTTCGAAGGGTTCTTGCGCGCGGGCATACAGTGAGGGTCTGACTGCACGCGACGACGTTGGAGGACGCCCGCATGGCCATGACGGCTCAGGTCAAGTCGGAGCTCGCGAGCACCACGGTGACGAAGGCGTGCTGCCGCAAGGCGGAGGTCGCCTCGATGCTGCGCTTCGCCGGCGGTCTGCACATCGTGGCGGGTCGCATCGTGGTGGAGGCCGAGCTCGACACCGGCGCCGTCGCGCGGCGTCTGCGCCGCGACATCCAGGAGGTCTACGGGCACGCGAGCGAGATCCTCGTCGTCCAGGGCACCAACCTGCGCAAGGGCACGCACTACGTGGTGCGGGTGGCCAAGGACGGTGAGGCGCTCGCCCGCCAGACCGGCCTCATCGACGCGAGCGGTCGCCCCGTCCGCGGGCTGCCGCCGCAGATCGTCTCCGGTGCGTCGTGCGACTCCGTCGCCGCCTGGCGCGGCACGTTCCTCGCGCACGGCTCGCTCACCGAGCCCGGCCGCTCGTCGGCGCTCGAGGTGAGCTGCCCCGGTCCCGAGGCGGCGCTGGCGCTCGTGGGCGCCGCACGCCGGCTCGGCATCAGCGCCAAGGCGCGTGAGGTGCGCGGTGGCGACCGCGTCGTCATCCGCGACGGCGAGGCCATCGGTGCGCTCCTGACCCGCCTCGGGGCGCACGAGACGCTGCTGGCGTGGGAGGAGCGCCGCATGCGCCGCGAAGTGCGTGCCACCGCCAACCGGCTCGCGAACTTCGACGACGCCAACCTGCGTCGCTCGGCCCGCGCGGCGGTCGCCGCCGGAGCCCGGGCACAGCGCGCGCTGGAGATCCTCGGCGAGGACGTCCCGGACCACCTGCGGATGGCCGGCGACCTGCGCGTCGAGCACCGGCAGGCCAGCCTCGAGGAGCTCGGTGCCCTGCACGAGCCCCCGCTCACGAAGGACGCGATCGCGGGTCGTATCCGCCGCCTCCTGGCCATGGCCGACAAGCGCGCGTCCGACCTCGGCATCCCCGACACCGAGGCGAGCGTCAACGAGGATGCGCTCCCCGAGGCCTGACGCCGACGCCGTCGCGGCCCATCTGCGCAACGCCGGGTGCGTGTTCGCCGACGACGAGGCGCGGCTGCTGCTCGCCGAGCACGAGGCGGGCCGTCCACTCCACGACATGGTCGCCCGACGGGTCGCCGGCGAGCCGCTCGAGCAGGTGCTCGGCTGGGCCGAGCTCGACGGCGTGCGCGTACGGCTGCGGCCGGGCGTCTTCGTGCCGCGGCGCCGCTCCGCCGCCCTCGTCCACGCGGCCCTCGAGGTCGTCGACCGCGAGGCCCGCGCCGTGGTCGTCGACCTGTGCTGCGGGTCGGGGGCCCTGGGGCTCGCGGTCTCCCGCTCGGTGCCCCACCTCGAGCTGCACGCGGCCGACGTCGACCCGACGGCCTGTGCTTGTGCCCGCGACAACCTCGACGGCGTCGGAGAGGTCCACCAAGGAGACCTGCTCGACGCGCTGCCCGCCGACCTGGCCGGGCGTGTGGACCTGCTGCTCGTGAACGCGCCGTACGTGCCGACCGCGGACCTCGCGACGCTGCCGCGCGAGGCCCGCGACCACGAGCCCGTGACCGCGCTCGACGGCGGCGTCGACGGCGTGGTGCTGCACCGGCGCGTCGCAGCAGACGCCGGGGCCTGGGTCCGCCGCGGAGGACGGGTGCTGGTCGAGACCTCCGGACGACAGGCGCCGCTCACCGTCGCCGGCTTCGCCCCGGCCGACTGGCACGTCGACGTGCTCACCGACGACGACCTCGGCGCGACCGTGGTGCGGGCGACTCGCCGGTAGCCGACGCGACTCGATAGGCTGGCGCCCACCACACCCCGACCCCAGTAGGAGCAGGTTTCACCGTGACCGTTCGCGTGGGCATCAACGGCTTCGGCCGCATCGGCCGCAACTTCTTCCGGGCGGCCCGTGCCGCCGGGACCGACATCGAGATCGTCGCCGTCAACGACCTGACGGACAACAAGACGCTCGCGACGCTCCTCAAGTACGACTCGATCCTCGGCCGCCTCGACGCCGACGTGTCCTACGACGACACGTCGATCACCGTCGGCGACCAGAAGATCGCCGCGTTCGCCGAGCGCGACCCCGCGAAGCTCGACTGGGCGTCGGTCGGCGTCGACATCGTCGTCGAGTCCACCGGCTTCTTCACCGACGCCACCAAGGCGAAGGCGCACGTCGACGGCGGCGCCAAGAAGGTCATCATCTCCGCCCCGGCGAAGAACGAGGACATCACCATCGTCATGGGCGTCAACCACGACCTCTACGACGGTGCGCAGCACACGGTCATCTCGAACGCCTCCTGCACCACCAACTGCCTCGCCCCGATGGCCAAGGCGCTCAACGACGCCCTCGGCATCGAGCAGGGCCTCATGACGACGATCCACGCGTACACGCAGGACCAGAACCTGCAGGACGCGCCGCACAGCGACCTGCGTCGCGCCCGCGCCGCCGCGCTCAACATCGTGCCCACCTCCACGGGTGCCGCGAAGGCCGTCAGCCTCGTGCTCCCCGAGCTCAAGGGCAAGCTCGACGGCTACGCGCTGCGCGTGCCCGTGCCCACCGGCTCGGCCACCGACCTCACCTTCACCGCGTCGCGCGAGACGTCGGTCGAGGAGGTCAACGAGATCCTCAAGACGGCCTCCGAGGGTGCGCTCAAGGGCTTCCTCACCTACACCGAGGACCCGATCGTCTCCTCCGACATCGTCACCGACCCGTCGTCGTGCATCTTCGACTCGGGCCTGACGAAGGTCATCGGCGACCAGGTCAAGGTCGTCGGCTGGTACGACAACGAGTGGGGCTACTCCAACCGCCTCGTCGACCTCGTCAAGCACGTCGGCGCCTCTCTCTGACGTGGCGGCCCAGACGATCGACGACCTGCTCGCGAGCCGCGGGGGAGACCTCAGCGGCACGCGGGTGCTGGTCCGCAGCGACCTGAACGTGCCGCTGGACGGCAGCACGATCACCGACGACGGCCGCGTGCGCGCCAGCGTCCCGACCATCCAGAAGCTCGCCGGTGCCGGTGCGCGCGTGCTCGTCACCGCGCACCTCGGCCGGCCGAAGGGTGCGCCGGACCCCGCCTACTCGCTGGAGCCCGTGGCCGAGCGCCTCGCCGAGCTGCTCGGCACGCCCGTGCTGTTCGCCAACGACACCGTCGGCACCGAGGCGCAGCGGATCACCGCGGCGCTGCAGGACGGCCAGGTGGCCGTGCTCGAGAACGTCCGCTTCAACGAGGGCGAGACGAGCAAGGACGACGCCGTCCGCGGCGCGTTCGCCGACGAGCTCGCGGCGCTGGCCGACGTGTTCGTCTCCGACGGGTTCGGGGTCGTGCACCGCAAGCAGGCCAGCGTCTACGACGTCGCCACGCGGCTCCCGGCCGTGGTCGGCGGTCTCGTGCAGGCCGAGGTGGAGGTGCTGGAGCGGCTCACCGAGTCGCCCGAGCGCCCCTACGTCGTCGTGCTGGGCGGGTCGAAGGTCTCCGACAAGCTGGGCGTCATCGACAACCTGATCGAGAAGGCCGACAGCCTGCTCATCGGCGGCGGCATGGTCTTCACGTTCCTCAAGGCGCAGGGCCACGACGTCGGCTCCTCGCTGCTCGAGGCCGACCAGCTCGACGTCGCCCGCGAGTACGTCGAGCGCGCTGCCGCGCGGGGCGTCGACCTCGTGCTCCCGACCGACGTCGTCGTCGCGCCGGAGTTCTCGGCCGACGCCCCGGCCACGGTCGTCGCCGCCGACGCGATGCCCGACGACCAGATGGGCCTCGACATCGGCCCGGAGAGCGCCGAGCGCTTCGCCGAGGTCGTGCGCGGCGCGCGCACCGTCTTCTGGAACGGCCCCATGGGCGTGTTCGAGTTCGAGGCGTTCGCGGCCGGCACGAAGGCCGTCGCGCAGGCGCTCACCGAGGTCGACGGACTGTCGGTCGTCGGCGGGGGCGACTCCGCCGCGGCGGTGCGCCAGCTCGGCTTCACCGACGACCAGTTCGGCCACATCTCCACCGGGGGCGGCGCGAGCCTCGAGTACCTCGAGGGCAAGACCCTGCCCGGCCTGCAGATCCTCGAGAAGGAGTCCTGATGGCACGCACCCCTCTCATGGCGGGCAACTGGAAGTCCAACCTCAACCACCAGGAGGCCGTCGTCCTGGTGCAGAAGCTGGCCTGGACCCTGCAGGACAAGAAGCACGACGCCGCCCGGTCCGAGGTCGTCGTCATCCCGCCCTTCACCGACATCCGCAGCGTGCAGACGCTCGTCGACGGCGATCGGCTGCCCATCCGCTACGGCGCGCAGGACGTGTCCGAGCACGACGGCGGGGCGTACACCGGCGAGGTCACGGCAGCGATGCTCGCCAAGCTCGGCTGCTCCTACGTCGTCGTCGGCCACTCCGAGCGTCGTGAGTACCACGGCGAGACCGACGCGGTGGTGAACGCCAAGGCCACGCGGGCCCTGGCCGCCGACATCACGCCGATCGTCTGCGTGGGCGAGGGGCTGGAGGTCCGCCAGGCCGGCGACCATGTCGCGTACACGCTCGACCAGCTCGACGGCTCGCTCGCCGGGCTGACGCCCGAGCAGGTCGCGGGCCTCGTCGTCGCCTACGAGCCCGTCTGGGCCATCGGCACCGGCGAGGTGGCCACGCCCGAGGACGCGCAGGAGGTGTGTGCGGCCATCCGGTCCCGGATCGCCGAGACCTGCTCTTCCGAGGCGGCGCAGGCGGTGCGTATCCTGTACGGCGGATCGGTGAAGGCGGCCAACATCGCCGCGATCATGGCCAAGTCCGACGTGGACGGCGCCCTGGTCGGCGGTGCGAGCCTCCAGGCGGAGGAGTTCGCCGCCATCGCCCGGTTCTACGACATGCCGGCCCTGCCCTCCTGATGGAAGACCTGAACCTGTGATCATCCTGTTGTCGTCCGTGCTGACGATCTCGAGCCTGCTCATGATCGTCCTGATCCTCATGCACAAGGGACGCGGAGGCGGTCTGTCCGACATGTTCGGCGGCGGCATCTCCAGCTCCCTCGGTGGCTCGTCGGTGGCCGAGCGCAACCTCGACCGCATCACCGTCGGCATCGCCGTCGTGTGGACGGTCTCGGTCATCCTGCTGGGCCTCCTGCTGAAGGTGAGCAACTGACATGGCGGCGGGAGCGATCCGCGGCAGCCGCATCGGCTCGGGGCCGATGGGCGAGGCAGAGCGTGGCGAGGCCGCGCCGCGCAAGGCGGTCACCTACTTCTGCGCCAACGACCACCAGACGGCGCTGAACTTCGCGCTCGAGGCGGAGCCGCCGGAGTCGTGGGACTGCCCGCGCTGCGGCCTCCCGGCCAGCCACGACGCCGAGAACCGTCCGACGGCCCCGAAGACGGAGCCCTACAAGACGCACCTGGCCTACGTGAAGGAGCGTCGCAGCGAGGACGAGGCGCAGGTGATCCTCACCGAGGCGCTCGACTCGCTCCGGTCGCGTCGCAAGTCCGGCGAGATCATCTTCTGACCGTCCCCGCGGTCCGGAACACCATCGCCCTCCACGCCGAGCGTGGAGGGCGGTGTCGTTCCCGCAGCGGGGGTGGTGCTCGGCGTCAGAGCCGGCCGGCGGCGTCCTCGTCGAGGAACCAGAGCGTCTCGTCGCGACCGTGCGCGCCGCGTGCCGGGGTCTCCTCCAGGGAGCCGTCGGCGGCGAGCGCCCGGGCCACCGCGTCGGCCTTGCCGTCGCCGGAGACGAGGAACCAGGTGGCGCGCGTGTGGTTGAGCGCCGGGAAGGTCAGGCTCGTGCGCTCCGGCGGGGGCTTGGGGGAGTCGAAGACCTCCACGCAACGACGCTCCTGCTCGTGCACCTGGGCGAAGCCCGGGAACAGCGACGCGACGTGCCCGTCGGGTCCGACGCCGAGCAGCACGACGTCGAAGGGTTCGTCGGGCAGGGACGCGCCGTACCCGTCGGCCGCCTCGGCCATCGACGTCGAGCAGCCGTGCGCCGGCATGCTGTGCACCTGCGACGCCGGGACAGACAGCCGGTCGAGGAAGCTGTCGCGCGCCTGGCGGTCGTTGCGGTCCTCGTGCCCCTCCGGGACGAAGCGCTCGTCGCCGAACCAGTAGACGACGTCGGACCAGTCGGCGGCCTCGGCGTCGAGCCGCTCGTAGATCGCGATGGCGATCGTGCCGCCGGTGAGCACCACGTGCGGCGTGCGTCCCTCGGCCTGGACGGCTGCGACACGCTCGGCGAGCGCGGCGGCCACGGCCGCCGCGAGGGCGTCGGCGCCGGTATGGACGAGGGTGCGGGCGGCGGGGGCGTCGGGCATCAGGACTCCAGGAGGTGGGTGAGGGTCTCGTGGTAGACGTCGTCGGCGTCGAGGCGGCGCAGGTCCTCGGCGAGCAGCTCTGCCAGCGTGCGCGGGCCGAGCGGGACGTGCCGCGGCGCGGCGCCCGGGATCGAGAACAGACAGGTCTCGGCGTCGATGCGCTCGATGGTGACGTCGCCGGCGTCGGTCTCCAGCACGACGCGGGCGATCTGCTCGCCCTCGCTGCGCCGCTCGGTGATCGGCACCCGCAGCCGCGACTGCAGCCACGCGGTCAGCAGACGCGCCGCCGGGTTGCCCGACCCCGCCTCGACGCTGCCGCGGTGCACGGTGCCCGTGGCCTGGTCGAGGGCGGCGGCCAGCAGGGCACGCCACGGCGTGAGGCGCGTCCACGACAGGTCGGTGTCGCCCGGGCTGTAGTGCCGCGCCGTCGCCTTGAGCGTCCGGACCGGGGAGTCCGACGCCTCGGCGTCGGTGAGCCGGCGCTGCGCGAGCCGGCCGATCGGGTCCTGCGACGGGTCCGTCGGCGGCTTGCCCGGCCACCACACCACGACGGGGGAGTCGGGCAGCAGCAGGGGGAGCACGACCGACTCCGCGTGCTTGGTGAGCGGTCCGGAGAGCCGCAGCAGGATGGACTCGCCGGCGGCGTTCTCGCCCACCCGCACCGTCGCGTCGACCCGCGGGTGACCGCGACCGTCGCCGAGCACGATGCCGATCACGCGCGACGGGTGCTCGCGCGAGAGCGCCGCCGCCGTGCGCAGCGACTCGCCGACCGTCTCGTCGTCGGTGACGACGAGCGCCGTCAGCACCATGTCCATGGCGGGGCTGCCGGAGTCGACCCGGGCCCGGACGAGGGCGCGGGCGATCTGCGGCGACGTCGTGTTCTCGAGGTTGATCTGCATCAGGGACGCCTCCAGGTGCGACCGTCGCGCTCCATCATGGCGTCGGCGGTGGGCGGACCCCACGTGCCCGACGTGTAGGTGTCGATGCTCTTCTCCCGCTGCCAGTGCGCAATGACCGGGTCGAGGATCTTCCAGGAGAGCTCGACCTCCTCCTGCTGCGGGAAGAGCGGCGGGTCGCCTAGGAGCACGTCGAGGATGAGCCGCTCGTACGCCTCCGGGCTGCTCTCGACGAACGCCCCGCCGTAGGCGAAGTCCATGAGCACGTCGCGGATCTCCATCGTCGTGCCAGGGACCTTCGCGCCGAAGCGCAGCGTGACGCCCTCGTCGGGCTGGATCCGCATGACCAGCGCGTTGCGGCCCAGCTCCTCGATGTCGTTCTTGCTGAACGGCTGGTGCGGCGCCGCCTTGAAGACCACGGCCACCTCGGTGACGCGCCGACCCAGCCGCTTGCCGGTGCGCAGGTAGAACGGCACGCCCGCCCACCGCCGCGTGGCGATGTCGATCTTGATGGCCGCGTACGTCTCGGTGCGCGAGCCCTCCGGGATGCCCTGCTCCTCGAGGTAGCCGACCACGTGCTCGCCGCCCGCCCAGCCGGCGGTGTACTGGGCCTGCGCCGTGTGCTGGGCCATCGGGGTGGCGGGCCGCGCGTTCGCGAGGATCTTCTGCTTCTCCAGCCGCAGGCTCTCGGCGTTGAAGGAGACCGGCTCCTCCATCGCGATGAGCGCCATCAGCTGCAGCAGGTGGTTCTGGATCACGTCGCGCGCCGCACCGATGCCGTCGTAGTAGCCCGCGCGGGTGCCGATGCCGATGTCCTCGGCCATGGTGATCTGGACGTGGTCGACGTAGTGGCTGTTCCACAGCGGCTCGAACATGCCGTTGGCGAAGCGCAGCGCCAGGATGTTCTGGACCGTCTCCTTGCCGAGGTAGTGGTCGATGCGGAACACGCTCTCGCGCGGGAAGACCTCCGAGACGAGCGTGTTGAGCTCCCGGGCCGACGCGAGGTCGTGCCCGAAGGGCTTCTCGATGACGACGCGGCGCCAGCCGCCGGACTGGTCGGCGAGCCCGTGCTCCTTGATCTTGCCGACGACCACGGGGAACAGGCCGGGCGGGATCGACAGGTAGAAGGCGTGGTTGCCGCCCGTGCCCTGCTGCTCGTCGAGCTCGGCCATCGTCGCGGCCAGCTGCAGCCACGCGGCGTCGTCGTCGAAGGAGCCCGGCACGAAACGGATGCCCGCCTCGAGCTGGCTCCAGACGGTCTCGCGCCACGGCGTGCGCGCCCCGGCCTGCGCGGCGGCCTTCAGCATCTCCGAGAACGACTGGTCGCCGAAGTCCTGCCGGGCGAAGCCGACGAGCGCGAAGCCCGGCGGGAGCAGGCCGCGGTTGGCGAGGTCGTAGATGGCCGGGATCAGCTTCTTGCGCGCCAGGTCGCCCGTGACGCCGAACATGACCACGCTGCACGGGCCCGCGATGCGCGGCAGGCGCCGGTCGCGGACGTCGCGCAGCGGGTTGCTCTGCATCGCCACGGCTCAGCGCAGGACCTGCGCGTCGCCGGCCGCCTGGGAGGCGATGAACTCCCCGAACGTGAAGTCGCGACCGGGGACCGCGAGGTCCTCGTGCGGGTCGCTCGTCAGCTGGAGGAACACGCCCGTCGCCGGGCCGCCCTTGTGGTACTGGCCCGTGGAGTGCAGGAACCGCGGCCCCCACCCGAACGTGACGGGGCGCCCGGTCCGGCGGGCGAGCTGCTCGCGCAGCCCCGCGTAGGCGCTGAGGTCCCAGCGGTCCAGGTAGGCCTGGACGGCGAGGTACCCGTGCTCGTCGTCGACCTGCGCGAGGAGCTGCTCCACGGCGTCGGCGAGGCTGGAGGCGTCGGTGCCGAACGCGGAGACCGGTCCCTCGACCAGGTCGGCGCCCGGCTCGTCGTCACCGCCGCCGCTGAGCTTGTCGCGAGCGGCCTGCTTGGCGCTCTCGACGTCGGGCTGGTCGAACGGGTTGATGCCGATCAGGGCGCCCGCGACGCTCACGGCCACCTCCCACAACAGCATCTGCGCTCCGAGGCCGCCGGTGACGCCCGCGGCCCAGCCGGACGTGCTCGTCGGGGTGTCCGAGGAGCCGGAGACGGCCAGGAAGGAGTCGGGCGTGCTCGGCTCGACGTTCACCGCGTGGCTGCTCTCGACCACGACGGGCAGGATGCCGTGGCCGATCTTGCCCGTCGACTCGGCGACGAGCTGCTCGATCCAGTCGCCGACGCCCCAGGCCACGGCCGTGCCGGCGTCGTGGTCGAGGAGCACCAGCTTGTCGACGGAGGAGCGGTTGGCGACGCCGAGCGCGGCCCCGAGGCGCAGCGCCGGGTTGGCGGCGTCGTCGGCGAACAGCGTCGCCGTGGCGTCGGCGGCCTCGTCGAGCAGACCGCCGATGTCGGCACCGGCGAGACCGCTCGGCACCAGGCCGAACGCGGTGAGCGCGGAGTAGCGACCACCGACCTCGGGGTCGGCGTGGAACACGCGGTACCCGGCCTGCGTCGCCTGCTCGTCGAGCGGCGAGCCGGGGTCGGTGACGACCACGAGGTGGTCGGCAGGGGAGAGCCCCGCCTCGGTGAAGGCGTGCTCGTAGGCGCGACGCTGGCTGTCGGTCTCGACGGTGCCGCCGGACTTGCTCGACACGACCACGACCGTGCGCTCGAGGCGGTCGGCGATCGCCGTCCGCACCATGTCGGGCTGGGAGGAGTCGAGCACGGTCAGCTCGACGCCGGCAGCGGCGCAGATGACCTCGGGGGCCAGCGACGAGCCGCCCATCCCGCAGAGGACGACGTGGTCGAGACCGCGCTCGTGCAGCTCGGCACGCAGCGCCTCGACCTCGGCGACGAGCGGTCGCGACGACTCCGCGAGCGTCGTCCAGGACAACCGCTTGGCCGCCTCGGACTCCGCGTCGGGACCCCACAGGGTGGCGTCGTGGGCGTGCAGCCGCGAGGCGAAGCGGTCGGCGACGAGCTCCGCGAGCGCGGCGTCGAGGGCGGCCTGGTCGGCGACGGTGAGCGTGACGTCCGGTGCCGCCATGGCTCAGGCCTTCTCGAGCTCGGAGCGGACGCTGTCGAGCAGCTCGGCCCAGGAGGCGTCGAACTTCTCGAGGCCCTCCTTCTCGAGCTTGGCCACGACCTCGTCGTAGCCGATGCCCTTCGCCTCGAGGTCGGCGATGACCTGGCGGGACTCGTCGTAGCGGCCGGTGACCCGGTCGCCCTCGACCTCGCCGTGGTCGGCGAAGGCCTGCAGCGTCTTCTCCGGCATCGTGTTGACGGTGTCGGCGACCACGAGCTCGGTCACGTAGAGCGTGTCGGGGTAGGCAGGGTCCTTCACGCCGGTGGACGCCCACAGCGGCCGCTGGGGGCGGGCGCCGCGCTCGCGCAGCGAGCCGAAGCGCTCGGAGCCGAAGACCTCCTCGAAGGCCTCGTACGCGAGCCGCGCGTTCGCGATGGCCGCCTTGCCGCGCAGGGGGTCACCCTCCTCGAGCCGGCCGTCGACCTCGCTGTCGACGCGGCTCACGAAGAACGACGCCACCGAGTGGATGGCCGAGAGGTCGCGACCGGCCTCGGCGGCGCGCTCGAGACCCTCGACGTAGGCGTCCATGACGGCGCGGTAGCGCTCGAGGGAGAAGATCAGCGTGACGTTGACGCTGATGCCCTCGGCGATCGCGTCGGCGATGGCCGGGAGGCCCTCGACGGTCGCGGGGATCTTGATGAGCAGGTTCGGCCGGTCGACCGTCTCCCACAGCCGCTTCGCGATCGTGGTAGTGCGGGCGGTGTCACGGGCCGCGCCCGGGTCGACCTCGATCGAGACGCGGCCGTCGACGCCGTCGGTGCGGTCGTGGACGGGTCGCAGCACGTCGCACGCCTCGCGCACGTCGGTGGTCGTGAGGGCGAAGACCGTCTCGTCGACGTCGGCACCGGCGGCCTTCAGCTCGGCCACCTGGGCGGCGTAGCGGTCGCCGTCGGAGAGCGCGGAGGCGAAGATCGTCGGGTTCGTGGTGACGCCCACGACGCCGCCCTCGGTGACGAGCTCGGCGAGGTTGCCGGACTCGATGCGCTCGCGGGACAGGTCGTCCAGCCAGATGGAGACCCCGGCGTCGGCCAGGGCCTGCAGTCGCTCGTTCATGGTGCTCCTCCTGCCGCCGTCCGGCGGCGTGATGGTCGGGGTGGGACCCGCGCCGGCGGCGCAGGCCCCGTTGCTGTGCGCGCTCAGTGCTGGTCGGGCAGGACCGGACCGCTCGGGCGTGCGTGGAACGGTGCCTCCGCGGCTCCGACCGCGTCGATCGAGGCGCGGGCGGCGTCGGCGACGGCGCCGGGCGTGATGCCGAACTCCTGGTAGAGCCGCTGGAAGTCGGCCGAGGCACCGAAGTGCTCGATCCCGACGACCTGGCCGGCGTCGCCGACCACGTCGCGCCAGCCGAAGGACACGCCGGCCTCGACGACGACGCGGGCACGGACGGACGGCGGGATCACGCTGTCGCGGTACCCGCTGTCCTGCTGCTCGAACCACTCGCGCGACGGCATCGACACGACACGGGCCGCGATGCCGTCGGCGGCGAGCGCCTCACGGGCCTGGACCGCGATCTCGACCTCGCTGCCGGTGCCGACCAGGACGACGTCGGGGGTGACGACCTGGCCGTCGCGACGGGCCTCGAGCAGCACGTAGGCGCCCTTGGCCGTGTCGGCGGCGTCGCCCCAGGTCTCGCCGTCGACCTCGCCGCGCGGGTAGGTGCGCAGGTTCTGCCGGCTCAGGGCCAGCGCGACCGGACGGTCGTGGATGCCGAGCAGCGTCTGCCACGCGGCGACCGTCTCGTTCGCGTCGGCGGGCCGCACGACGTCGAGGCCGGGAATGGCGCGCAGCGCCGCGAGGTGCTCGATCGGCTGGTGCGTCGGGCCGTCCTCGCCGAGGCCGATGGAGTCGTGGGTCCAGACGTAGGTGACGGGCAGCTGCTGCAGCGCGGCGAGGCGCACCGCGGGGCGCATGTAGTCGCTGAACACGAGGAACGTGCCGCCGTACGGCCGGGTCGGGCCGTGCAGCGCGATGCCGTTGAGGATCGCGCCCATGGCGTGCTCGCGGATGCCGAAGTGCAGCACGCGGCCGTACCAGTCGCCCTGGAACTTCTTGGTCGACCACTCCGGCGGGATGAACGACGGCTCGCCCTTGGGGGTCGTGTTGTTCGACCCGGCGAGGTCGGCGGAGCCGCCCCACAGCTCGGGCAGGACGGGGGCAAGCGCGGTGAGCACGTCGCCGGAGGCGGCGCGCGTGGCGACGCCCTTGTCGCTGGCCTCGAACGTCGGCAGCGCGTCGGTCCAGCCCTCGGGCAGCTCGTGCGCCTGGAGACGGTCGAGCAGGGCCGCGCGCTCGGGCTGGGCGGACCGCCAGGCGTCGTAGGTCTCCTGCCAGGCGGCGTGCGCCTCGGCGCCACGCTCGCGGGCCGCGTGCGTGTGCGCGATGACCTCGTCGGCGACCGCGAACGTCTGCTCGGGGTCGAAGCCGAGGAGCTCCTTGGTGGCCGCGATCTCGTCGCCGCCCAGCGCCGAGCCGTGCGAGGCGCCGGTGTTCTGCGCCGACGGGGCGGGCCAGGCGATGATCGAGCGCAGCACGATGAGGCTCGGCTTGTCGGTGACCTGCTCGGCGGCCTGGTAGGCGTCCCACAGCGCGGGGACGTCCTCGCGGTACTCGCCGCCGCCGTGCGTCCAGTCGACCGTCTGCACGTGCCAGCCGTACGCCTCGTAGCGGGCCGCGACGTCCTCGGTGAACGCGACGTCGGTGTTGTCCTCGATCGAGATCTTGTTGTCGTCGTACAGGACCGTCAGGTTGCCGAGCTTCTGGTGGCCGGCGAGCGAGGACGCCTCGGCCGACACGCCCTCCTGCACGTCGCCGTCGGAGCAGATGACGTAGACGTGGTGGTCGAACGGGCTCTCGCCGGCGCCGGTCTCGGGGTCGAGGATGCCGCGCTCGCGGCGGGCGGCCATGGCCATGCCGACGCCGTTGGCGATGCCCTGGCCGAGCGGGCCGGTGGTGACCTCGACGCCGGGGGTGTGCCCGTGCTCGGGGTGGCCCGGCGTCTGGCTGCCCCACGTGCGCAGGCTCTTGAGGTCCTCGAGCGTCATCGGGTAGCCGGCGAGGTAGAGCTGCACGTACTGCGTGAGGCTCGAGTGGCCGCACGACAGGACGAAGCGGTCGCGACCGATCCACGACGGGTCGTTCGGGTCGTGCCGCATGAGCTTCTGGTAGAGCAGGTAGGCCGCCGGCGCGAGGCTCATGGCGGTGCCGGGGTGGCCGTTGCCGACCTTCTCGACGGCGTCGGCAGCGAGCAGACGCGCGGTGTCGACCGCCTTGGCGTCGAGCTCGGTCCAGTCCAGGGTTGCAGAGGTGCTGGTCACGGTGCTGGTCGCTCCTGGGTCGTGGGGAAATTCTGGGGAGGGACGTGGTGGAGCCCTCGGTTCGACCCTATCGCCGAGCGTCTAGACTCTGCCAGGTGAGTGCACTTCGGTCGAGCAGCCGCAACGACCCCTCGTCGACCCCGGCGGAGGACGCTGGCGCGGACACCCGCGTGGTGACGTCCAGCCAGGTCCGTCGCAGCGGTCCGGTCGACGTGCTCAACGCCTACGTGGCGCTGATGAAGCCGCGCATCATCGAGCTGCTGCTCCTCACCACGGTGCCGGTCATGTTCCTCGCCGCGCGCGACGTGCCGTCGTTCTGGCTGATCGTCGCGACCGTGGTCGGCGGAACCCTCTCCGCGGGCAGCGCCAACGCGCTCAACTGCGTGTTCGACGCCGACATCGACCAGAAGATGCGGCGCACGTCGCGTCGACCGCTGCCGCGCCACGGTGTCTCCACCGCGGGTGCGCTCTGGTTCGGCCTGGCTCTCGCCGTCGTCTCGACCCTGTGGCTCGGCCTGCTGGTCAACTGGCTCTCGGCCGGGCTCGCGCTCGCCGCCAACGTCTTCTACGTCGTCGGCTACACGATGCTGCTGAAGCGCCGCACGCCGCAGAACATCGTGTGGGGCGGGGCGGCCGGCTGCTTCCCGGCGCTCATCGGCTGGACCGCCGTCACGAACGAGCTGGCCTGGCCGCCCGTCGTGCTCTTCCTCGTCGTCTTCTTCTGGACCCCGCCGCACTTCTGGTCCCTCGGCCTGCGCTACCGCGACGACTATTCGGCCGCCGGCGTGCCGATGCTGCCGTCGGTGGCCAGCGCCGCCACGGTGTCGCGCCAGATCGTCGTCTACTCGTGGGTCATGGTCGCCACGTCGCTCGCGCTCTGGCCGGTCGCCGGCATGGGCTGGTTCTACACGGGTGTCGCGATCCTGCTGGGCATCGTCTTCCTCGTCGAGGCCTACGACCTGCGCTCGCGCGCCAAGGACACCGAGGAGCTGTCGGTCATCAAGCCGATGCGGCTCTTCCACTTCTCCAACGCCTACCTCGCGCTGCTGTTCGTCGCTGCGGCGGTCGACCCGTTCCTGCGCTGAGCATCGAGCGGCTCGGCCCGGACGACTGGCGGCGGTTCCGCGCCGTCCGCCACGCCGCGCTGCGCAGCGACCCTGACGCGTTCGCCGCGTCGGCGCACCGCTGGCTCGACGACCTCGACGTCGAGCCGCGCTGGCGGGAGCGGCTCGAGGCGGTCGCCACCTACGTGGCCTGCCTCGACGGGACCGACGTCGGTACCGCGGGCGTGAGCGGGGACCACGAGCTGCTCGGCATGTGGGTGGCGCGCGCCGCGCGGGGCACCGGCGTGGCGGACCGCCTCGTCGAGGCTGTGGCTCGGCACGCCGCTACCGGGGCGCCGCTGCACCTGCGCGTGATGGCCGGCAACGCCGTGGGCCTGCGCTTCTACACGCGCTGCGGCTTCGTCCTCACCGGTCCGGAGCCCGACGCCGAGGGCTGCCTCACCATGACCCGCCCCCGCTGACCGTGACCCCGCTGACCGTGACGATGTGGCCCCTGAACGTTCCGGATCGGGGCCACATCGTCACGGTCAGTGCTGGAGCTGGGGCTCGCGCACGTGGGTACGGGTGAGCACCACGAGCCGGGTGCCGACCGACACGAGCACCGCGGCACCGACGAGGTGCACCGCGACCAGCGCGATCGGCAGGTCCGTGAAGTACTGCACGAAGCCGATGACGCCCTGCGCCAGCTCGGCGACGAGCAGCAGCGTGGCCGCGCGGACGGCGAGCGGGCTGGTGCCGCTGCGACGCAGCACGAGGATGGTCGCGATCGTCAGGGCGACGAGGAGGTAGACGCCCCACGCGTGCACGTGGCTCCACAGACGCGGGTCGAGCCCGTTGCGGGGTGCGTTCACGTCGCCGGCGTGCGGCCCGCTCCCGGTGACGACCGTGCCCAGGTAGACGACGACCCAGAGCGTCGCGTACGTGGCCAGCACGAGACGGCGGGCGAGCACCGGCACGTCGTCGGCGACGTCGCCCCGCACGCGCAGGAGCAGCCAGGTGGAGCCCGCCACCAGGAAGAGCGACAGCACGAGGTGCAGCGCGACGATCCAGGGGTTGAGGTCGGTCAGGACGGTGATGCCGCCGATGACGCCCTGGAACGGGATGCCGACGGCCAGCACGACCGCGAGCCGACGCAGGCCGCGACCCTCGGACCAGCGCCACACCGCGACGACCGTGCCGATCGCGATGGCGATGAGCACGTAGGTGAGCAGCCGGTTGCCGAACTCGATCAGGCCGTGCAGGCCCAGGGCGCGGTGCGGCACGAACGACTCGTCGGTGCAGCGCGGCCAGGTGGGGCACCCGAGCCCGGAGGCGGTGAGGCGCACCAGCCCGCCGGTCAGGATGATGACCGTGTTGGCGACGAGGCTGGCCCACGCCCAGCGCTCGACGACGTCGCGGGTGGGGGTCCGGAGACCGAGCGTCATTCCCATCGGAACGTCCTTGCGGTCAGGGCGGTGCCGACGGCCGCCCAGGCCGCGAGCACCACGAGGGGGAGCAGGTCGACGGTGCCGGCGTCGAACGCCGTGCGCAGGCCCTCGCCGAGCGCGCCGGACGGCAGCAGCTGCAGCAGTCCCTGCGCTCCGTCGGGGTAGCGCGAGAGCGGCACGATGAGTCCGCCGCCGACCAGGAGGAGCACGTACACCAGGTTCGCGACGGCGAGCGTGGCCTCCGCGCGCAGCGTGCCCGCGATGAGCAGCCCGAGCGAGCCGAACGCGGCGGTGCCGAGCACGGCGAGCACCACGAGCCACAGCCACGGCGCCACGCCACCGGCGGGCGACCAGCCGAGCGCGAGCGCCACCGAGGCGAGCAGCACCAGCTGCACGACCTCGACGACGACCACCGCGGCGACCTTGCCGACGAGCAGGCCCCAGCGCGGCAGCGGCGACGCGCCCAGCCGCTTGAGCACCCCGTAGCGACGCTCGAAGCCGGTGGCGATCGCCAGCGACGTGAACGACGTGGAGAGCACGGCCAGTCCGAGTACGCCGGGCGTGACGATGTCGATCGGACGACCGGCGCCGAGGTCGACGACCTTGCCCGAGCGGGTGCCGGCCACGAGGAGCAGGAGGGGGACGACGAGCGTGATGAGGAGCTGCTCGCCGTTGCGGGCGAGCAGGCGCAGCTCCATGCGGGCCTGCGCGGCCAGCATGGCCGGGGTGCGGGCCGCGCCAGGACGCGGCGAGAGGTCGAGGCTCATCGCAGGGCCCGTCCGGTGAGGTCGAGGAACCGGTCCTCGAGCGTCTGCTTCTCCACGAGCACCGACTCCGCGAGCACGCCCTGGCCGGCGAACCAGGCGGTCAGCGTGGCGAGGAGGCCGGGGTCGACCGTGCCGACGACGACGTACTGCCCGGCGGCCGTCTCCCGCACCTTGGTGTCGGCGGGCAGCGCGGTCATGAGCGCGTCGAGGTCGAGCCCGGGCCGGGCAGCGAACCGGACCGTGTTCTCCGCGCCGGAGCGCACGAGGTCGGCGGGGGAGCCGCTGGCGATGACGCGCCCGGCGTCGACGATGTGCACGACGTCGCTGAGCGTCTCGGCCTCGTCCATGAAGTGCGTCGTGAGGACCACCGTGACGCCGCTGGCGCGCAGCTCGTCGAGCAGGTCCCACGTGGCGCGCCGTGCCTGCGGGTCGAGCCCGGCGGTCGGCTCGTCGAGGAAGACGAGCTCCGGGCGACCGACGACGGCCATCGCCAGGCCGAGCCGCTGCTGCTGGCCGCCGGAGAGACGACGGTAGGCGGTGCGGCCGCACGACCCGAGCCCGAGACGCTCGACGAGGGCGTCGACGTCGAGCGGGTGGGCATGCAGCGACGCCACGTGGCGCAGCATCTCGTGCGCCCGCACGCCAGACCACGCGCCACCGGCCTGCAGCATCACGCCCACGCGGGGTCGCAGCGCCGCCGCGTCGCGCACCGGGTCGAGGCCGAGCACGCGGACCGAGCCCGACGTCGCGCGTCGGAAGCCCTCGCAGGTCTCGACGGTGCTGGTCTTGCCGGCACCGTTGGGACCGAGCACCGACGTGACCGTGCCGGTGCCGACCGTGAGCGTGAGCCCGTCGACCGCGGTGACGTCGCCGTAGCGGACGACGAGGTCGTGGATCTCGACGGCGGCGCCGACGGTGCCGTCGACGGGAGGGTGCTTCACCCCGTCAGTCTAGAGATCGTCGCCCGGCGGGTGGTCCGGGGCACCGTAGCCTGGTGCGATGGACCTGCCCGTCATGCCGCCGCTGCAGCCCATGCTCGCCAAGTCGGTCAAGGGGGTGCCCGCCGCCGACGCGGTCGACGGCGGCTACCTGTTCGAGCCGAAGTGGGACGGGTTCCGTGCCGTCGTCTTTCGCGACGGCGACGAGGTGGAGATCGCGAGCCGGTCCACCAAGCCCCTGACCCGCTACTTCCCCGACGTCGTCGCGGCGGTGCTGGCCCAGCTGCCGCAGCGCTGCGTCGTGGACGGCGAGATCGTCACGGCCGTCGGCGACCGGCTCGACTTCGACACGCTGTCGCAGCGCATCCACCCGGCAGCGTCGCGGGTGGCCATGCTCGCGGAGGAGACGCCCGCGAGCCTCGTCGTGTTCGACCTGCTGGCGCTCGACGGCACGTCGTACCTGGACGCGCCGCTGCACGAGCGCCGTGCCGTGCTCGAGGCGGCCCTCGCGGACGTCGAGGCGCCGGTCCACCTCACGCGCACGACGCGGGACAGCGCCGAGGCCGGACGCTGGTTCGAGCAGTTCGAGGGGGCGGGTCTCGACGGGGTCGTGGCGAAGCGGCTCGACGCCCCCTACACCCCGAACGGCCGCACCATGCTCAAGGTCAAGCACGCGCGCACGGCCGACGTCGTGGTGGCCGGGTACCGGCTGCACAAGACGTCGACGCCCGAGCAGCCGCTGCTCGGGTCGATGCTGCTGGGGCTGTACACCGACGACGGACGCCTGCAGCACGTCGGCGTCTGCGCCTCGTTCACCGCGACGCGCCGGGCCGAGCTGGCGGCCGAGCTCGCGCCCCTGCGCGCGGAGCTGTCGGAGCACCCGTGGGGTGCCTGGCAGACCACGCAGGCGCACGAGGACGGCCGGCTGCCGGGCGGGCAGAGCCGCTGGACCGGCACGAAGGACCTCTCGTTCGTGCCGCTGCGCCCGGAGCGCGTGGTCGAGGTCGGCTACGAGCACATGGAGGGCCGCGGCGAGGAGGGCCGGTTCCGCCACACCGCGCAGTTCAAGCGCTGGCGCCCCGACCGGGAGCCGACGTCGTGCACGTACGCCCAGCTCGAGGAGGTCGTGTCCTACGACCTCGGCGACGTGCTCGCCTAGCGGCGCGGACCGTCGCCGAGCCGTCTCAGCTGCTCCAGCAGCGCCTCGGACGGCAGGAGCTCGTCGCCCGCGATCAGGTCGTCGCGCACCTCGGTCGGCAGCGTCTCGACGCCGTCCTCGCCGAGGTGGCGCACCTCGTCGTGCAGCGCCTCCATCCGGGCGTCGAGGGCGTGCGCGGAGTCGGCGGCGTCGCAGAGGCGCTCGGCGAGGTCGTCGGGGACGGCACCGCGGTACTTGTAGTGGATCTTGTGCTCGAGGCTGGCCCAGAAGTCCATGGCGATGGTGCGCAGCTGCACCTCGACCGTGACCGGGACCGGCCCGTCCGACAGGTACACGGGCACCTCGAGCAGCAGGTGCAGGCTGCGGTAGCCGTTGGCCTTGGGCGAGGCGATGTAGTCGCGGACGTCGAGGACGGTCAGGTCGTCCTGCGACGTGAGCAGCTCGTGCACGCGGTAGACGTCGGAGACGAAGCTGCACGTGACGCGCACGCCGGCGATGTCGGTGATGGTCTCGCGGATCGACTCGAAGGTGGGCAGCGTGCCCTTGCGGCCCATCTTCTCCGCGAGGCTGTCGGGCGACTTGAGCCGCGACGCGATGTGCTCGATGGGGTTCGTGTCGTGCATGAGCGCGAACTCGTCGCGCAGGATCGTCAGCTTGGTGACGACCTCCTCCATCGCGAACCGGTGCCGGAGCATGAAGCGGGTGAAGTCCTGTCGCAGCGCCTTGGGGTCGTCGAGGTGCAGGACCTCGTCGCCCTGCCCCAGCGCCTCCTTGCTCGTCAGCTCCACGCGGTCAGCCTACGACGGGCGGTCGACGCGTGACGGGTCGTGCGCGAGGCGGTCTCGTCCCGGCGCGGTGTCGGTACGGCGCCCTACGGTGGCCCCGTGGGCGTGATGGACGAGGCGGAGCAGGTGGCTCCCGGGTCGCTGACGGCGTGGCACGACTGGTTGCGGGGGCACCACGGCGACGCACGGGGCGTGTGGCTGGAGATGTCGGCCCGCGTCGCCGAGGGCGACGATGCGCTGTCGTACGAGAACGCGGTCTGCGAGGCCCTCTGCTGGGGCTGGATCGACGGACGGGTCCGTGGCGCGGCCGACGGCCGGGGCGCCGCGATCTGGATGTCGCCCCGCCGGCGGGGGAGCGCGTGGGCGGCGTCGAACCGCGCCCGCGTGGCCCGGTTGGTCGAGGAGGGGCGGATGCGTCAGCCCGGCCAGGCCGTGGTCGACGCCGCGCGGGCCGACGGCTCCTGGACCGTCCTCGTCGGACCCGAGCAGGGCGAGGAGCCGGACGCACTGCGCGCCGGCCTCGACGCCGACCCCGCCGCCCGCGCGTTCTGGGACGCCCTCCCGCCGAGCGCCCGCCTCTTCGCGCTCACCCAGCTGGCCGCGGCCAAGCGGGAGCCGACCCGCCTGTCCCGCATCGAGAAGCTGCTCGCCCAGTGCCGCGCCGGTGAGCGGCCCGACCGCTGACGCATCGCTGGACGGTCGCCCCCGCGGGCGGTGGATCGTCCACCTTCTCAGCGTCCAGACGGTGGAGAGCTCACCGCCCGGGGGAGGCGGTGTCGGGCGGTGGATCGTCCACCGTCCCAGCGCCGAGAGGGTGGAGAACTCACCGCGCCGGGGAGGCGGCGTCGAGCGGTGGATCGTCCACCGTCCCAGCGCGCCCGGACCTCAGCCCTGCTTGTTGCGTGTGTCCTTGCTGGGCTGCACGCGCTTCGGCTCACCCGGCATCTTCGGGTACTCCGGCGGGTACGGCAGGTCGCCGAGGCCGCGCTCGAGGTCGGCGCGCCAGAGGTCGAGCAGCGGCTCGAGCGACTGGGGCTCGTCGTCGATGTCGGCCCAGGCGTCGCCGCCGCGCTCCGCGAGGAGGTCGGGGATCGTGCGCAGCGTGAAGGCCATCGGGTCGTCGACGTCGGCGAGCTCGTCCCACCGCAGGGGGAACGACGCGGGCGCGCCCTGCTTCGGGCGCAGGCTGTAGGCCGACGCGATGGTGCGGTCGCGGGCGTTCTGGTTGACGTCGACGAAGATCCGGTCGCCGCGCTCCTCCTTCCACCAGGCCGTGGTCACGCGGTCGCTGCGTCGCTCGAGCTCGCGGCCGAGACCGATGGCGGCGTGCCGGACGTCGGTGAAGGTCCACCGCGGCTCGACCCGGACGTACACGTGCACGCCGTTCTTCCCGCTGGTCTTCACGTGGCCGCGCAGGCCGAGGTCGCCGAGCAGCTCCCTCACGGTGCCGGCCTCCCGGACGGCGTCGACGAACCCGGTGTCGCCGTGCGGGTCGAGGTCGATCCGCAGCTCGTCGGGCCGGTCCAGGTCCGCTCGCCGGGCCGGGCCGGGGTGGAAGGTGATGGTGCCCATCTGCGCGGCCCACGCCACGACGGCGACGTGGTCGGGGCAGAGCTCCTCGGCGGTGCGTCCGGTGGGGAAGTGCACCCGCACCGACCGCGCCCAGTCGGGCATGCCGCGCATGACCCGCTTCTGGTAGAACGCGTCGCCCTGCGGGCCGCGCCCGTGCGTGGCCTCACGGGCCGTGAGCGTCATGCCGGGCTGCACGCCCTTCGGCCACCGCTCGAGCGCGGTGGGGCGGTCGCGCAGGGCACGGACGATGCCGTCGCCGACCGCGACGTAGTACTCGACCACCTCGAGCTTCGTGACCTCCGGGCCGTGCTCGGACGCCGGGTAGATCACGCGGTCGGCGCTGGAGACCTTCACCTCGCGTCCGCCCGCGTCGACGACGACCGCCGCAGTCTTGCCTGCCATGACGGCAGCCTAGGCCCGACGCGGCGGAGGTGCCGGGCCGTGGGCTGCAGGGGGCGGCGTGGGTGAGGGTTGCCTTCTTTGAACGACCGGAATCAATAACGGCACACTGGTGTTGTGAAATACATGCGCGCCGAGGAGATGGAGTCGACCACCGTCGACGACGCCCCCACGCGCGAGCGCGTGGCGACGTCGATCCTGGAGCACGGTCCGTCGACCGCAGCCGACCTCGCCCAGCGGCTGGGCCTCACGCCCGCCGCCGTGCGACGTCACCTCGAGCAGCTGCTGGCCGACGGCGTCCTCGCCCAGCGCCAGCCGCGCTCCACGGCGCGTCGCGGTCGCGGCCGACCCGCCAAGGTCTTCGTCATCACCGACGCCGGCCGCGACACCTTCGCGCACTCCTACGACGACCTCGCCGCCGACGCCCTCCGCTTCCTCGCGGAGACCGCGGGCGACGACGCGGTCGCCGCGTTCGCAGCCCGACGCCTGCGCGCCCTCACCGAGAAGTACCGCCCGCTCGTGGAGGCCGCACCCGTCGAGGAGCGTCCTCGGGTGCTCGCCGACGCGCTGAGCGCCGACGGGTTCGCGGCCTCGGCCGGCACGACGCCGGCCGGTGCGCAGATCTGCCAGCACCACTGCCCGGTCGCGCACGTCGCGGCCGAGTTCCCCCAGCTGTGCGAGGCCGAGACGGCGATGTTCGCCGACCTGCTCGGCTCCCACGTCCAGCGCCTCGCGACGATCGCCCACGGCGACGGCGTGTGCACGACCCACCTGCCCCATCCCACGACCCAAGCCACAGGTCCCACCACAGAGAGGGTGTCGTCATGACGACCAACTCGATCGAAGAGCTCAACCCCGGGCTCAAGGACGTCGGCCGCTACGAGTTCGGCTGGTCCGACGCGAACGACGCGGGTGCCAACGCCCAGCGCGGCCTCAACGAGGAGATCGTCCGCGACATCTCCGCGAAGAAGAGCGAGCCGCAGTGGATGCTCGACCTGCGCCTGAAGGGTCTGCGGCTCTTCGACCGCAAGCCGCTGCCCACGTGGGGCGCCGGCCTCGAGGACATCGACTTCGACAACATCAAGTACTTCGTGCGCTCCTCGGAGAAGCAGGCCGCCTCGTGGGAGGACCTGCCCGAGGACATCAAGAACACCTACGACCGTCTGGGCATCCCCGAGGCGGAGAAGCAGCGTCTCGTCGCCGGCGTCGCCGCGCAGTACGAGTCCGAGGTCGTCTACCACTCGATCCGTGAGGACCTCGAGGAGAAGGGCGTCCTCTTCCTCGACACCGACACGGCGCTCAAGGAGCACCCGGAGATCTTCGAGGAGTACTTCGGCACCGTCATCCCCGTCGGTGACAACAAGTTCTCCGCGCTGAACACGGCGGTGTGGTCCGGCGGCTCGTTCATCTACGTGCCCAAGGGCGTCCACGTCGACATCCCGCTGCAGGCCTACTTCCGCATCAACACCGAGAACATGGGCCAGTTCGAGCGGACGCTGATCATCGCCGACGAGGACTCCTACGTCCACTACGTCGAGGGCTGCACGGCGCCGATCTACTCCAGCGACTCGCTGCACTCCGCGGTCGTCGAGATCATCGTCAAGAAGAACGCCCGCGTCCGGTACACGACGATCCAGAACTGGTCGAACAACGTGTACAACCTGGTTACCAAGCGTGCGACGTGCGAGGCCGGCGCGACCATGGAGTGGGTCGACGGCAACATCGGCTCGAAGGTCACCATGAAGTACCCGGCCGTCTACCTGATGGGCGAGCACGCCCGCGGCGAGACGCTGTCGATCGCCTTCGCTGGCGAGGGCCAGCACCAGGACGCCGGCGCCAAGATGGTGCACGCCGCCCCCCACACGTCGAGCTCGATCCTGAGCAAGTCGGTGGCCCGCGGTGGCGGTCGCACCTCCTACCGTGGCCTGCTGCAGGTCATGGAGGGCGCGTACGGCTCGGCCAGCACGGTCAAGTGCGACGCGCTGCTCGTCGACCAGGTCAGCCGGTCCGACACGTACCCCTACGTCGACGTCCGCGAGGACGACGTGACGCTCGGCCACGAGGCCACGGTCTCGAAGGTCAGCGACGACCAGCTCTTCTACTTCATGCAGCGCGGCATGGAGGAGGACGAGGCCATGGCGATGATCGTCCGCGGGTTCGTCGAGCCCATCGCGCGCGAGCTCCCGATGGAGTACGCGCTCGAGCTGAACCGCCTCATCGAGCTGCAGATGGAAGGAGCCGTCGGCTGATGACCCTCGTCGACACCGACCGCACGGTCGAGAACATCGGTCAGGCCCTGGAGCTCGACCACGTCGAGTCCCACCTGCACCCCGAGCCGTCCTACGACGTCGCGGCGCACCCGGTGCCCACGGGCCTGGAGGAGATCTGGCGCTTCACGCCGCTGAAGCGGCTGCGGGGCCTGCTCGACGGCACCCCCTCCGACGCGCACCTCACGTGGGAGCAGCAGCTGCCCGAGGGCGTCACGCTCACGCAGGTCAGCACGGCCGAGGCGCAGGCCCTGGCCGTCAACGCCCCCTTCGACCGGCTCGGCGCGCTCGCCGTGGCCAACGCCGGGGGAGCGGTGCTGCTCGACGTGCCCGCCAACCTCGAGCTCAGCGAGCCCGTGCGGCTGACGCTGACGGGTGACTCCGTCGACTCGACCGTCTGGGGCCACGTCGTGGTCCGCGTCGGCACCCACGCGAGGGCCACCGTGGTCGTCGACCACGCCGGCAGCGCGACGTACGACGCGTTCACCCAGGTCGTCGTCGGCGACGGCGCCTCGCTCGACCTCGTCACGGTCAACGACTGGGCCGACGACGCCGTGCACGCCGGCCAGTACAACGTGCGTGTCGGTCGCGACGCGTCGGTCCGCGCGTTCGAGGTCAGCCTCGGCGGCGACCTCGTCCGCACGAACGTCAACGTCGACTACGCCGGTCCGGGCGGCAGCGCCGAGCTGCTCGGCGTCTACTTCGCCGACGCCGGCCAGCACATCGAGCACCGCCAGTTCGTCGACCACACGGCACCGCGCACGAAGAGCAACGTCGAGTACAAGGGCGCGCTGCAGGGCCAGGACGCGCACACCGTCTGGGTCGGCAACGTGCTGATCCGCAAGGTCGCCGAGGGCATCGAGACGTTCGAGCAGAACGACAACCTCGTGCTCACCGACGGCGCGAAGGCCGACTCGGTGCCGAACCTGGAGATCGAGACCGGCGACATCGCCGGTGCCGGCCACGCCAGCACCACCGGCCGCTTCGACGACAACCACCTGTTCTACCTGCAGAGCCGGGGCATCGAGGAGGCCGAGGCGCGTCGTCTCGTCGTGCACGGCTTCTTCAACGACATCATCCGTCGGATCGGCGTGCCTGAGCTGCAGGCGCGGCTCGTCGAGGCGATCGAGTCCGAGCTGGCCGGTGCCGACCTGAGCAAGGTCGGCTGAGCGATGCCCGAGTCCGGACCCCAGTTCGCGGCACCCCTCGACGTCCTCGTCGAGGGGACCGCGACCGCGGTCACCGTCGACGGCGTCGACGTCGCGCTGGTACGCGAGGGCGACGCGGTCTACGCGATCCGCGACGAGTGCTCGCACGCCGCGATCCCGCTGTCGGAGGGGGAGGTGGAGGGCTGCGAGATCGAGTGCTGGCTGCACGGGTCGCGCTTCGACGCCCGCACCGGCAAGCCCCTCAACCTGCCGGCCACCGAGGCCGTCCCCACCTACCCCACGACCATCACCGACGGACGCGTCCTGGTCGACGTGTCCGCCCCCACCAGGAGCTGAACCACATGAGCACCCTCGAGATCAAGAACCTGCACGTCTCGGTGAACACCGAGGACGGCGCGAAGGAGATCCTGCGCGGCGTCGACCTCACGGTCAACAGCGGCGAGGTCCACGCCATCATGGGCCCGAACGGCTCGGGCAAGTCGACCCTCGCGTACTCGATCGCCGGCCACCCCAAGTACACCGTCACCGACGGCGAGGTCCTGCTGGACGGCGAGAACATCCTCGAGCTCAGCGTCGACGAGCGCGCCCGCGCGGGCCTGTTCCTCGCGATGCAGTACCCCGTCGAGGTCCCCGGCGTGTCCGTCGCGAACTTCCTGCGCACCGCCAAGACCGCCATCGACGGCGAGGCCCCCAAGCTGCGCACCTGGGTCAAGGACGTCAACGCCGCCCTCGAGCGCGTCACCCTCGACCCGACGTTCGCGCAGCGCAGCGTCAACGAGGGCTTCTCCGGTGGTGAGAAGAAGCGTCACGAGATCGCCCAGCTCGAGCTGCTGAACCCCAAGTTCGCCGTGCTCGACGAGACCGACTCCGGCCTCGACATCGACGCCCTGCGCGTCGTGTCCGAGGGCGTCAACCGCTACACCGACCAGGGTGACCGCGGCGTCCTGCTGATCACGCACTACACGCGCATCCTGCAGTACATCAAGCCCGACTTCGTGCACGTCTTCGTCGCGGGCAGGCTGGCCGAGTCCGGCGGTCGCGAGCTGGCCGACCAGCTCGAGGCGGAGGGCTACGACAAGTACGTGAAGGCTGCGGTCTGACATGACCTACGACGTCGAGGCGGTCCGCAAGGACTTCCCCATCCTCGAGCGCACGCTGGCGGGCGACCACCCGCTGGTGTACCTCGACAGCGCCAACACGTCCCACAAGCCGCGCCAGGTGGTCGAGGCGATCGAGCAGCACTACCTGCAGCACAACGCGAACGTGGCGCGGGCGATGCACCAGCTCGGTGCCGAGGCCAGCGAGGCGTTCGAGCTGGGTCGCACCAAGGTGGCCGGCTTCATCGGCGCCGGTCGACGTGAGGAGGTCGTGTTCACCAAGAACGCGTCCGAGGCGCTGAACCTGGTGGCCCGCGTGCTCGGCGACGCCGGCACGGTGGGGGAGGGCGACGAGGTCGTCATCTCCGAGATGGAGCACCACTCCAACATCGTGCCGTGGCAGCTGCTCACGGAGCGCACCGGCGCGACGCTGCGCTGGTTCGGGGTCACCGACGAGGGACGCCTCGACCTCGACGACCTCGACACCCTGGTCACCGAGCGCACGAAGGTCGTCTCGCTCACCTGGGTCTCGAACATGCTCGGCACGATCAACCCCGTCGAGAAGGTCATCGCTCGGGCCCACGAGGTCGGCGCACTGGTCGTCATCGACGCCTCCCAGGCCGTGCCGCAGATCCCGGTCGACGTCAGCACGCTCGGCGCCGACTTCGTCGCCTTCACGGGTCACAAGATGGTCGGCCCGACGGGCATCGGCGTGCTGTGGGGCCGCTACGACCTGCTCGCGTCGCTGCCCCCGTTCCTGGGTGGCGGCGAGATGATCGAGACCGTCACGATGGAGCGGTCGACGTTCGCCGCGCCGCCGCACCGGTTCGAGGCCGGCACCCCGCCGATCGCGCAGTCCGTGGGGCTCGGCGCCGCGGTCGACTACCTGACGGCGCTCGGCATGGAGAACGTGGCCGCGCACGAGCAGACGATCACCGCGTACGCGCTGGAGCGCCTCCAGGAGGTCGACGGGCTCACGGTCGTCGGGCCGAAGGAGGCCGTGCAGCGCGGAGGGGCGATCAGCTTCACGCTCGACGACGTGCACCCGCACGACGTCGCCCAGCTGCTCGACTCCCGCGGCGTGGCGGTCCGCGCGGGACATCACTGCGCCAAGCCGGCCCACCAGCGGTTCGGGGTGCAGTCCACCACGCGCGCGTCGTTCTACCTGTACACGACCGAGGCCGAGATCGACGCGCTCGTCGACGCGGTTCGGCACACCCAGCAGTACTTCGGAGGCCGGTGACCATGGCCGACGCATCCCAGGTGGACGCGCTGTACCAGGAGATCATCCTCGACCACTACAAGCAGAAGCACGGCTCGGGCCTGCGCGACCCGTTCGAGTCCGAGGTGCACCACGTCAACCCGACGTGCGGCGACGAGGTGACCCTGCGGGTCCACCTCGACGCCGGCACCGTGTCCGACGTCTCCTACGACGCGGTCGGCTGCTCGATCAGCCAGGCGTCGGCGTCGGTGCTGAACGACCTCGTGGTCGGCAAGCCCGTCGACGACGCCTTCGCGACGCTCGATGCCTTCCAGGCCCTCATGCAGGGCAAGGGCGAGGTCGAGCCCGACGAGGACGTCCTCGAGGACGGCATCGCGTTCGCCGGTGTCGCCCAGTTCCCGGCGCGCGTGAAGTGCGCGCTGCTCTCGTGGATGGCGTTCAAGGACGCCACCAGCCAGGCTCTCAGCACCCAGGAGGACGCATGAGCACCCCGGACCACTCCGACCTGCCCGAGGTCGACCTGAACGCCCCGCAGGAGTCCGCCGTGTCGACGGCGACGAAGGACGAGGACGTCTGGGAGGCGATGAAGGACGTCGTCGACCCCGAGCTCGGCATCAACGTCGTCGACCTCGGCCTCGTGTACGGCGTCGACGTCGACGACCACAGCAACACTGTCCTGTCGATGACGCTGACCTCCGCGGCCTGCCCGCTGACCGACGTCATCGAGGACCAGACCCGCGCCGCCCTCGACGGCATCGTCAACGACTTCCGCATCGAGTGGGTCTGGATGCCGCCGTGGGGTCCGGACAAGATCACCGACGACGGCCGCGAGATGCTGCGGGCGCTGGGCTTCAACGTCGGCTGAGACCTGCCGCGACCTCCGACCCCGACTCCCGCGCATCGCGGGGGTCGGGGTCGGCTGCGTCGGAGGGTCGAGGGCCCGAAGTCCACGGCATGACCCACGTCTCGCGGTCACGATGCGGGGGAGCGGGGCTCGGGCCCGTAGACTGCTCCGGTGAGCTACTACCAGCGGGAGTGACGACCGGACCACGTCCGGCGTTCTCGCACACCCCCTGACCACGAAAGCTCCCCATGATCACCGTCAACGACGTGACGCTGCGCTTCGGCGCCCGCGTCCTCATGCAGAACGTCTCCTTCCGCGTCGACAAGGGCGACAAGATCGGCCTCGTCGGTCGCAACGGTGCCGGCAAGACCACCCTCACGCGCATGCTGTCCGGCGACGGCCAGCCCGCCGAGGGCAGCATCACGCTCAGCGGGAAGATCGGCTACCTGCCTCAGGACCCGAAGTCCGGCGACCTGTCGATCACGGCGCGCGACCGCATCCTCGGTGCCCGCGGCCTCGACGAGGCCCTCGCGACGATGCGCAAGGCCGAGCTCGACATGGGCTCGGCCGACCCCGACGTCGCCGAGCGGGCGATGAAGGCCTACGGCCGCGCCCAGGACGTGTTCTCGGCCGGCGGCGGGTACGCCGCCGAGGCGGAGGCCGCCACCATCTCCAACGCGCTCGGCCTGCCCGACCGCGTGCTCGACCAGCAGCTGCAGACGCTCTCCGGTGGTCAGCGTCGCCGCATCGAGCTGGCCCGCATCCTGTTCAGCGACGCCGACACGATGCTGCTGGACGAGCCGACCAACCACCTCGACGCCGACTCGATCACGTGGCTTCGCGGTTTCCTCAAGACGTTCTCCGGTGGTCTCGTGATCATCAGCCACGACGTCGACCTGGTCGAGGAGACGGTCAACAAGGTCTTCTACCTCGACGCCAACCGCGCGACGATCGACATCTACAACACCGGCTGGAAGCACTACCTGCGCCAGCGCGAGGCCGACGAGGCGCGGCGCAAGCGCGAGCGCGAGATCACGACGAAGACCGCCGAGCGGCTCGTCGCCCAGGGCAACAAGATGCGCGCGAAGGCCAGCAAGGCCAGCGCCGCGCAGCAGATGCTGCGCCGCGCCGAGCAGATGATGTCCGGCCTCGACGACGTCCGCCAGGCCGACAAGGTCGCCAAGATCGACTTCCCGAAGCCGGCTCCGTGCGGCAAGACCCCGCTCATGGCCCAGGGGCTCTCCAAGTCCTACGGCGCGCTGGAGATCTTCGCCGGCGTCGACCTGGCGATCGACAAGGGCAGCCGCGTGGTCGTGCTCGGCCTCAACGGCGCGGGCAAGACGACCCTGCTGCGGATGCTCGCCGGCACCCTGCAGTCCGACACCGGCGAGATCCAGCCGGGCCACGGGCTCAAGATCGGCTACTTCGCGCAGGAGCACGAGACGCTCGACATGGACCGCACGGTGCTCGAGAACATGCAGCGCTCCGCGCCGGAGCTCACCGACACCCAGGCGCGCAGCGTCCTCGGCGCGTTCCTGTTCTCCGGCGACGACACCGCGAAGCCGGCCAAGGTGCTCTCCGGCGGAGAGCGGACCCGCCTCGCGCTCGCGGGACTCATCGTCTCCAGCGCGAACGTGCTGCTGCTCGACGAGCCGACCAACAACCTCGACCCTGCCTCGCGCGAGGAGGTGCTCGACGCGATCCGCCGGTACGAGGGCGCGATCGTGCTCGTGTCCCACGACGAGGGCGCCGTGCGCGCGCTCGACCCCGACCGCGTGCTGCTCCTGCCCGACGGCGACGAGGACCTGTGGAACGACGGCTACGCCGAGCTGGTCTCCCTGGCCTGACCCGCGGCCCCCGTGCGAGGTCGGGGGCGTGACAGAGCCCGCCGTCCGGGTCTAAGGTCGTCAGACCACCAGGACCTGAGTCCCGACACCGGGAAGTCCGTGCAGGGCGGGCAGCCTGACGCCGGGGCGTCGAGGAGCTGCCATGGCCAACCGTCGGCACCACCGTCTCGTCGGACCGATACGCGCCTCCTGCGCCGCGGTGGTCCTGGTCGTGGTCGGGCTCGCCGTCACGGCACCCGACGCGGCCGACGCGGAGGACGACCAAGCGTCGATCACCTACTCGACGGAGTGGACCCAGACGGAGTCGGCCACCGTCACCGAGTCGGCCACCGTCGACGGCTACGTGGGATACGGGGAGGCGACCGCCAGCGCGACGGCCACCCGCACCGGGACCGCGACCGCCGCGACCCAGTGGGAGGCGTACTACGACGCCACCATGGACGCCTACGAGAAGGCCCGTGCCGCCGCCCTCGAGGAGGCCGACGCGCAGGCGCGTGCGCTGGCGCGGGAGCGGGCGGTGGCCGACGCCCAGGCCCAGGCCGACGCGGCGTCGTCCGGCGAGGGCACGGGTGCGCCGTCGTGCGGTGCGCAGCGCCTCAAGTCCGACGGCACGCCGTGGACGTGCACGTTCGCCGACGAGTTCAACGGCACCACCCTCGACACGTCGAGGTGGCAGCGGATCACGACCGAGGGTTCCAGCTTCAGCTACGGCGACTGCTTCCTGCCCGACGGCGACAACGTCGCCGTCCGAGACGGGGCGCTGCGCCTCACCACGCGCCGCGAGGCGTCGGACGTGACCTGCCGGGCCGGCGACCGCACGGTCACGACCCCGTGGACCTCCGGCTCGGTCAGCTCGCTGGGTCGCTTCTCCCAGACGTACGGCCGCTTCGAGTTCCGGGCCGCGATGCCCGCCGTCGACGGACCGGGCTTCCAGTCGGCGCTCTGGCTGGTCCCCGACGAGCCCACCCACTACGGAGGCTGGCCGTACTCCGGCGAGATCGACGTGGTCGAGTACTACGCCCAGTACCCGGACCGCCTGATCCCCGCACTGCACTACGGGTCCGCGTCGCCGTGGTCGACCCGCACGAACAACGACTGCCGGGTCTACGAGCCCAGCAGGTTCCACACGTACGGGCTCGAGTGGACGCCGACGACGCTGACCGTGACGATCGACGGCACCACGTGCCTGGAGCACCGCATCGACCCGGAGGAGCCGCTCACGGCGCCGCAACCCTTCGACCGACCGTTCAACCTCAACCTCACGCAGATGCTGGGCTCGGGGGAGAACAGCGTCCCCGAGGGGGCGACGGCGACGCCGAGGACGATGAGCGTCGACTACGTCAGGGTGTGGCGCTGACGTCCTCGCGGTCGCCGTCGCGCGTGGACGGCGGGCCACCGTGGCCCGCACGTCGCTCCAGCCACTCGATCCGCGCGAACCAGACGAAGCCGGCCAGCGCGAGCCCGGCGAAGAACCACCACTGCAGCCCGTAGAAGAAGTGCGGTCCGCCGCCGAGGTCGGGCTTCGGCTCCAGCTCGAGCCCGCCGGTGCTGGAGACGGAGCGGACCTGGCCGTCCACCGGCGTCGTCGCGTCGGCACCGGCGTTGCTGTCGGGCCGCAGCCAGCCCTGTACCGTGACGGTCCCGCTCGGTGGCGCGGGGACGTCGCTGGGGGCGGCCGCGGTGTTCGACGTCGGCACCCAACCGCGGTCGACCAGCACGGCGCTGCCGTCGTCGAGGAGCAGCGGCGTGACCACCTCGGCGCCGGGGCGCCCGTCGCGGGTGCTGAACTTCACCGTCACCTGCGACGTCGGGTCGTAGCGGCCCTGCGCGACGACCCGCGTCCACTCCAGGTCCTTCGTGACCTTCAGGCCGACCGGTGCCACCTGGTCGAGGGGGACGGGGTCGGCGGCCAGGTGCTGCTCGACCCGCTCGTTCGACTCGTGCCGGACCTCGCGCTTGTGCCACTGCCAGTCGCCCATGAGCACGCACACGACCGCGAGCGCCACGACGGCGAGGAAGAACCCGATCCACCGGGCGCTGAGCAGGAACCGCACGCCTCGAATCTAGCCGCCCGACACCAGCGGGCTCCGGCGAGGTTGGGTCCTCGCTCCTAGACTGGGGGGATGCAGCTCGGTGACAGACATGGACGTGTGGCCACCGACCTGCGGGTCTCGTTGACGGACCGCTGCAACCTGCGCTGCCAGTACTGCATGCCGGCCGAGGGGCTCGACTGGATGCCCACGGCCGAGGTGCTCACCGACGACGAGGTCGTCCGGCTGATCCACGTCGCCGTCACGCGTCTCGGCGTCGTCGACGTGCGGTTCACCGGCGGCGAGCCGCTGCTGCGTCGCGGACTGGCCTCGATCGTCGCGGCCACCAAGGCGATGCCGGGGTCGCCGCGCACCGCCATCACCACGAACGCCCTCGGGCTGAGCCGCACGGCCCACGCGCTGGCCGCCGCCGGCCTCGACCGGGTCAACGTCAGCCTCGACACCACCGACCCGGAGATGTTCCACCGGATCACGCTGCGCGACCGCTTCCACGACGTCGTCGCCGGGCTCGAGGCCGCCGCCGAGGCCGGGCTCACCCCCGTCAAGATCAACGCGGTGCTGCTGCGGGGCCTCAACGAGGACGAGGGGCCCGCGCTGCTGCGCTGGTGCATGGAGCGCGGCTACGAGCTGCGCTTCATCGAGCAGATGCCGCTCGACGCGCAGCACGGCTGGGACCGCAGCCGCATGATCACCGCCGACGAGATCCTCGCGCGACTCTCCGAGCACGTGACCCTCACGCCGCTGGACGGGCGGGGGAGCGCCCCGGCCGAGAAGTTCCAGGTCGACGGCGGCCCCCACACGGTGGGCATCATCGGGTCGGTCACGCGGCCGTTCTGCGCCGACTGCAACCGTGTCCGCCTGACCGCCGACGGCCAGGTGCGCACGTGCCTGTTCGCCCGCGAGGAGTCCGACCTGCGGGCCGCGCTGCGCGGGGGAGCCGACGACGACGAGCTGGCCCGCCGGTGGGTCGAGGCCATGTGGGGCAAGGCGGCCGGCCACGGCATCGACGACCCCACGTTCCTGCAGCCGTCGCGACCCATGTCGTCGATCGGCGGCTGAGGACCTCAACCCTCGAGCGGGAGCGTCTCCTTGTAGAAGCCGCGCGCGTCGAGGAAGCGCCGCAACGACTGCTCGTGCTCCTCGCACGCCAGCCACGTCTTGCGGCGGTCGGGCGTGTGGATCTTCGGGTTGTTCCACTCGATCCGGTGCAGGGCCGCTGCCGTGCACCCCTTGGCCGAGCAGACCAGCTCGTCAGTCACGCTCGGCACGGCGCTCCTCCGCGGGTCCGCCGCCGATCTGGCCGAACGGCTCGGGCTTCATGATGTCGGTGCCCTCACCCTTGGTGCGGACGCCGGCGTTGGCCAGGATCACCGAGGTGTAGGGCAGGAAGACCGCGCCCACCAGGAGCACGATCGCGAGCCACATGACGTGGTTCCAGGCGATCACGGCCCCGATGAAGCAGAGGGTGCGCACGCCCATGCTCAGGGCGTAGCGGAGCTCGCGGGACCCCAGCTCGTCGCTGTGCCCCTCGCTGGCCGAGGTGATCGAGTAGACCTGCTCGTCGCGGCTGCCAGCGGAGCCGGTCGACGAGCCCTTCGGCGGTGTGTGCTTCACCTCTCCAGCGTACGTCGCGTCAGGCGGACCCGCCGGGCGCCGGGACGTGAGGAGGAGGACACCGGCATGATGCTGTCATGAGCAACCGCACCTACCGCGTCACCGAGATCGTCGGCACCTCCCCGGAGGGCGTCACCCAGGCCATCGAGAACGGCATCCAGCGCGCCGGCCAGACCCTGCGCCACCTCGACTGGTTCGAGGTCGAGGGCATCCGCGGCGCCATCACCGACACCGACGTGTCGCACTACCAGGTGACGATGAAGATCGGCTTCCGCCTGGAGGACGACGAGTAGACCCCGTCAGGGTCCCGGCTGCGACGCCGCCGGGCCCGTCGGCTCCTCCTCGGCCGCGTCGGCGGCCTCGACCTCCTCGCGCGTGATGCCGAGCAGGTACATGACCGAGTCGAGGTACGGCACGTTGACCGACGTCTGCGCCTGGTCGCGGACCATCGGCTTGGCGTTGAACGCGATGCCCAGCCCCGCCGCGGCCAGCATGTCGAGGTCGTTGGCCCCGTCGCCGACCGCCACCGTGTTCTTCAGCCCGATGCGCGCCTCGGCGGCGAAGCGGCGCAGCGCCTCCGCCTTGCCGGCCCGGTCCACCACGGCACCCACGACGCCGCCCGTGAGTCGGCCGTCGACGACCTCCAGCTCGTTCGCCGCCCAGTAGTCGATGCCCAGGTCGTCGGCGATGCGCTCGATGATCTGGGTGAAGCCGCCGCTGACGAGCGCGAACCGGTAGCCGAGCCGCTTGAGGCTGCGCACCATCGTGCGCGCGCCGGGCGTGTACTCCAGGGCCGCGTAGACGTCGTCGAGCGCCGACGCCGGCACGCCCTCGAGCCGGGCCACGCGCTGGCGCAGCGACTCCTCGAAGTCGATCTCGCCCCGCATCGCCGACTCCGTGACCGCCGCGACCTCGTCGGCGCAGCCGGCGTGCTCGGCGAGCATCTCGATGACCTCGCCCTGGATGAGCGTGGAGTCGACGTCCATCACGACGAGCCGCTGGGCGTGGCGCAGGATGCCGCGCTCCTCGACGGCCACGTCGACGCCGTGCTCGAAGGCGGCCGCCGCGAGCTCGACCTGCAG